>VBAU01000281.1:3739-14224 GCA_005883855.1 Bacteroidota bacterium | reverse complement strand
GTTGTGGGTGACGATGCTTGTGTTGATCCACGCCATATTACTTTTTACCATAGCCGGGCTTTTTAAGCAGGACTGGGACATTGTCTCTATCGCTTCTAACGCAAACATTGGCGGCACCGCAAGTGCGGCCGTCTGTGCCAACAGTTTGGGCAGGCACGATCTGCAACTGCCTGGCCTTCTTGCAGGCGCTGTTGGGAATGCGATTGGAACTTATGCGGGAATATTAGTGGTAGAGATTTTGAAATAATTTGTTTGCATTGCCTTCTTCGTCTCCCCTATCCGATCTCTACAAGTGGAGACGGGTGCTGAGCATCGCGAAGCGGGTAACGAAAATTTCGACAGCCCTCGACATTCATTGAAAGAATTCACGTGGAACTTTATCAAGAGATTTTATCCTTATTTCTTTATAAAATACCTCCGCTCCCTCGGATTGAATTTGCAATTTCCCCTTTTTAAGTGGCGACACCTTTGCATTGTCCGATTGTTGCGAATGAAAAAGCACCATCATTACTTTCCCATTGATCACATGTATGCTCGTGTCACCATGACAATAAAGATCAAGCACGTTCCATTCCCCCGATCGCTTTTCTGCATCGCCCTGTTTGATGCAATGCCGCCCTACATTACTTGTCGCGGCGAAATTATAAATCTGTCCCGTGGAACTATAAACATACTCACTATCCGATTTCTTGATCACAGGAATGTCTTCCATCCCACCGGCCACGCCCCAGTAGTCGCCGCAGTCTCCTTCCTGGATCTGGAATTCCTGTGAACGCATCCACGCTCCATAATCTGCACCATGTGCACCCACAGCGAAGTACAAAAGACCGCTGTCTCTCTTCTTGTTTTTCTTTTGGCCCCATTTCAATGAGCCCCACTTAAACTTCAGTTGCAAATGGAAATTCTCATATTCTTCTTTCGTCGAAATGCCACCCCAATTTTCTCCGGAGATGCGGATCACTTTTTCTCCTTCGTGTTCGACGACTGTAAAGACATGGTTCGGATCGTTGTTCAATCCCACAGGCGTTTTGCTCAACATCTTGCCTGCGTCATCCAATGGCGGCCCGATCCAGATGTCCCAGCCGGTGAGGTCTTTGCCGTTAAATAGATTTTTCCAGTCGTCGCCAGTAAATGACTTTGTGAAACTCCAAAACACGGTGGTGGTGAGAATGAGAGCAACCAATTTGTAGCATCTCATAAAAATTATGTTTTACTAAAGGTAATTGAATAGCAAACAAAGACCATCTCACGGTTCTGACTTCGAACCCTTAAACGCAGAAGGCTTCCACGAATCCTTAAGTGTAACTGTCCTGTTAAATACTATCGCACTTTCAGAAGAATCCTTATCTAAACAAAAATATCCTTTGCGCAAAAACTGGTAACGCTCATCAAAACGGGCATGCATCAAGGATGGCTCCGCATACGCGGCTTTAACGATATGCAATGAATCGGGATTGATATAATCTTTAAAATCTCCTTCTTCGCTGGAAGGATCTTCCACTCTGAACAATCGGTCGTACAATCTAACTTCACAAGTGATGGCATGTTTCACACTCACCCAGTGCAAAGTACCTTTCACATGAATACCCGAGGTATCATGACCACTTCGACTTTCGGGAATATAAGAACAATGCAGTTCCGTAACTTTTCCATTCTCATCTTTGATCATTTCATCACACTTGATAATGTAGGCCGATTTTAACCGTACCATTTGTCCCGGCGCTAACCGGAACCATTTCTTCGGTGGATTTTCCATAAAATCTTCACGCTCGATGTACAGCTCCGATGAAAACGGAATCGCGCGATAACCGCTGTCAGGATCCTCCGGATTATTTTCACTCTGCACCATTTCCTCGTTGCTTGTTACTGGTTGCTCGTTCCTGGTTTCGCCCATCTGTCCTTTCGCGTCTATCATTCCGGCTACCATTTCACCCTTCACGTTTGACCTTTCACTGCCGTAGTTCGTAATGACAATTTTCAGCGGATCAAATACTACCATTCTTCTCAGCGCAATCTTATTCAAATGCTCTCTTATGCAAAATTCCAGCAAGCCTACATCGGCTAAAATCTCTCTCCTGGCAATTCCAACTCTGTCACAAAACTCGCGGATAGATTCAGGCGTATACCCTCTTCGCCGCAAGCCGGCAATGGTAGGCATTCGCGGATCATCCCAGCCTTCTACATGTTTGTCGTTGACGAGTTGTAAGAATTTTCTTTTGCTCATCACCGTGTAACTGATGTTGCGGCGTGCAAATTCATATTGGCGTGAGGTAAAAATCTCGAGATGTTCAATCAGCCAATCATACAATTCACGATGCGGTACAAACTCCAATGTGCAGATAGAATGTGTTACATGCTCAATGGAATCACTCTGCCCGTGCGCCATATCATACATCGGGTAAATACACCACTCATCCCCGGTGCGATGATGATGAGCGTGCTTGATGCGATACAACACCGGGTCACGCATCAGCATGTTGTGATGAGCCATGTCAATTTTTGCGCGAAGTGTGCGACTTCCATCAGGAAACTCGCCCTTCTTCATTCTTTGAAACAAATCCAGATTTTCTTCGACGCTGCGGCTGCGGTAAGGACTGTTGCGACCGGGCTCGGTAGGCGTTCCTTTCATGCTCGCTATTTCCTCCGATGTCGAGTCATCGACATAAGCCACCCCTTTTTTTATCAGCCTGATTGCATACTCATAAAGCTGCGGAAAATAATCACTTGCATAGCGTTCATTTTTCCACTCAAAACCCAGCCACCGAACATCGTCCTTAATGCTATCCACGTATTCAGTTTCCTCTGTGACGGGGTTGGTATCATCAAAGCGGAGGTTGGTATAGCCGCCGTACTTTTTTGTGAGCCCGAAGTTGAGGCAAATGCTGGTGGCATGACCGATATGCAAATATCCATTGGGCTCCGGCGGAAATCGAGTAACGATCTCTTTGTACTTGCCGGCCTTGATATCTTTTTCAATAATCTCTTCTAAGAAATTCAATGATTTTACTTCTTCCATAGGATTGCAAAGATAAGGCTGCACGTTGTTTTGCCATTGCGAGGAGCGGAACGAGGACGTCATTGCGAGGGACGAAGCGACGAAGCAATACAATGAGGCTTCCGTTGCGTCGCACTCTTGTACGTTTGTCACGCTGCTCAGCGAGACCATTTCTACCATCATGCCACCGGAAATTTAGGAACCAGCGAGGTTGATGGGGCGACTTACGGCTTTCATGATATCAAAAAAGATTGTTGGCACATGTGTGCCGAAGTAGTTGTTGGTCGAGCATCCGAATGTTCATTTCAATTTTTACCGTTCGGGCTGGGCACTTGCGAGGTCTCCATGCACTAGTCGTACTGGTAATAAATAAAAAATGCCGGGAATAGTCCCGGCATCTCTTTAAAAAAAACTCTTGGTTATTGTGCCGCAACGACTTTTACAACCCGATAAACAACAGAACCTCTCCTATTGATTTCAATAGAATTGATTTTGCCCAAAGCTTCGTTAGGAAACTCGACCTTAGGATCCCAAGTTGGCATCAACGCATTCTGCAGTGTTTTATACAAATCATAGGAGACCGTATTGAACTTAATGTTGTCTCCGGATGGCGACAACACCGCGGCATTGCCCCAGGCCATTTGAGGAGTTTGTTTATTGTCCATTGCCTTCTTGACAAATGGCGCCCAGTATGTTTTCTCGAGACCAATAAGACTATCCGGGTAATTCGTGTTGTGATAAATCATGACAACATAATTAAAATCTTTTGCGGGGTTTGCGCTTGCCGCTTGTTCCCAGTTTTCACCATGAAGGAAAAGCTGGCTGGTTGTCGTGCTAAGCGAATTGGTTTCCATTTTCGCATAAGGAACACCGGTGATCTTCTCCGGAGATGCAAAAACGTCACCCACTTTGTCAATGTCGGGAAACGTGTTGATGAATAAATAATTTGACGTGTTGGGCATATCGTAATCACCCTGCTTTTCAAGCAGCGCCCAGAAAGTCATGGTCTTGTTCTTTACTGCATGTTCTGCTACTTTGCTCCAGTACGTGGTCTCGCGTTTTATGAACTCATCAACTTTGTCATTTGGTACACGACGGTACTGGTATACCGTAACGGAGCGATCAGTTTGTGCTTTTGATGTTAGCACCACGCTAAATAGAATAATTAACAGCATAACGGTTTTCCCATGTGATGTTCGCATAAATGTGTGGCTTTTAGAAGTTAAAAAATAGAAACTATATTGTAAGAGGCGGAAGAGAAACGATAAGGTAAGGAGAAAATGGGAATCAAAAATTTTTTTTGACATTTCTGGAAATGATCGTTGATCTGTATCATGAGCACGGGCCGAAAAGATGACAATTTAAACCGGATCGTCGCAATGACCTCCGGCGTTTTATTACATTTGATCACGCAAAATAATTTGCATGAAGCGCAGCTATGCGACTGCAGCAGCGCCGAATCCCACACTAACTGTCGTTGCCCTAACCCCACGCCTTTCAGACCATATAAAAGGCGGAATGAAAAAGAAAAATAAGATCATTGGATAGAGGATGCTTTATCGTTTCCTTTTTTAGCTTGTGCTCTGTCGGTAAGTGCGCGAGATATCGTGTATTGAAGCGGGTGCGTTCAGAGTTTACCACTCCTTATCGGGTATCGGTTTGCCCTGGTGACAAGTACCACAATTGATCAGCGGCTGTGCCGATTGCAAACCTTGTATGCTTTTTAATTTATCATTTACTAGCTGGCGTATGCCATACATTTCCCTTGCGATCAGTTTTGTCCGCTTTTCATCCGACTCCCATTTTGCAGGATCATGGCAATAGGTGCAACTGACGCCAAGACCTTTACCCCACCCAAAGTCCATCATCATTAAAAAATGTTCGGCGGTAAAGTTTTTGGTGCCTTTGAATAATTGTATGTTTTTGAATACCGAATCGGCATTCATCTTTTCTTTGCCCTTGATGTTTTCTAATACCTGTTTCACGTATTTAAGCCTCTCCTCTTCCAGGGTGTCAATGAAAGAATTGCCGTGATCGATCTTACCTGGAGAAAAAGAGATTGAAGAAAAGGCGATGATGACCAGGACGATGAGCAGCGAGCAAGCAAGTAATTTCTTCATGAGTTTTTAAAAAAGATAGCTCATAAAACCAGGAAAATAATGTGAAATCCTGTTTTGCGGTTGTTTGCTGTGATGTAAGGAAACCCAGGCTGTGAAATCGACTCTCCCATTGTCGCGACTATGGCAAACACAAAAACAAAGGACGGTCGATTCATGCCATAAATGATCTCTATTTTTTTCTCTCGAACTGTCGTGAAATAAATTTCAGCGCGTGCTGCAGAATGAGATCATCGCCCTTTCTCTTCTTTGTAAGATCAACGTCAATGGTGGGTATGAAATTTTCCCGTGGAGTGCCATTGACATGAAAAAGCTTTTCAGCAGGAAAGGAAAATCCAATCATGGTATTTGGCATTGCAAAAGAATAAACCGCTCCGTTCAGCCCCGCCATTTTCGTCCCGATGATTGTGGCCCTTTTCAAAGCATCAAAGCCGATGGCAATTCCCTCACCTACAGATCCGGTCCAGTGATCAACCAACACGACGACGGGATTCTTATAAACTGGTTTTCTCGGCGACACGATCTCCACCCACTTTCTTTTGATGCCAGTCTCTTTTTCTTCCGAGGTCAATTCATGTTTTTGATAAAATCCTTCCCTGCTGATAAATCGGCCCAATATCGCGCGGGTAACAGACGTGTTGCCTCCTGAAGGCGTATTCCGCAGATCAATGATAAGAGCCCTGGTGTGTTGTAAAGCCGTCACGGCGGAATCAAAAACGTCAATAAGCCTGTTATCACCCAGGGAGTTATTGAAGAGTATATAGCCAGCATTTCCCTGCACAATTTTGAATTCCAATTCACTGTGGTCGCCATGGGCTTCCAACAAATTAACAGGTTGATCAGGGAAAAAATCTTGTATTTGATTTTGATTCATAACGCCGATCTTTCTATTCTCTGAATGCTTCCCCGCTAACAAGACTCGCAATGCATAATTTTTTGCTTCAATATCGGGCTTGTTTAAACTTTTCGGTAAAAATGACTGCAGGGCTTTCTCGATTGAGATATCATTAAATGAGTTGAGTTTCATGCCAGCCCGGATGCCGGCCCTCTCAGCACCTGATCCCTGTTTCACTTCTATGACAATCGGCATGCCATTGACATACTCAGCCCATAAGTCTGTACCTGAAGGAACCAATCGCTGCGATTCCGGTGTGTTTGTATTCAGTGAAGCATGATGATCGTATATCTCATAAAATGCTTTCTCTAAGATCCCGATAAAGCTTGTTCTTGTTGTAATAGTGTCAACCAGGGGTGCACAAATGGTCTTTACTTTGTCCCAGTTTGTTTGTTTCTTGTCCCAGTAGGAATAATTATCACGAATGGTGGCCCAGAAGTAATCGAAGTCTTGTTTGTACTGTGTTGTGGGATGTTGCCCAAACACACATCCAGAGAAGAATAAAGAGGCGTTCAGCAGAAATAGTTTTCCCATAACTCCAAGATAGCGAAATGTGCGGCGCAGCGAAACGTCAATCTGCGATCGGCATTGCTTTCATTACTTGTTTTCATGGTGGTTACGTCGGGACCGACCTATGGCACGCGACCTGGCCCTGTGCAAAAAAATTTTTTCCGCAGATGCAAACAAAAAATTCAATTTTTTCTTTGCCAGAATTTGGCTAACCTTTAGTTCTGTAAAAAGTTCATTAGAACAGCATCTAATTGTTAAACTAATCTTCAAAAAAAGGAGGTCATCATGAGTGCCAATGATATCCTAAGACTTCATGAGGAGGTGATCGATTCATGGAATCGTCATGACACAAAAAAATTCGCTACCTACGTTGACGAAAATGTTGTCTGGCATGACACAGCCACCCCTGTACCCATTAGAGGAAAAGCCGGAGCGGAGGAGTTTCTCAAGAACTGGATCGTAGGGTTTCCTGATTTAAAAATGAAGACGCTGAACACAATTGTCGCAGACGACAAGATTGCGATCGAGCTTGAATTCAGCGGAACAAACACAGGACCGCTGAAGGTAGGTGACCAGCCTGAAATTCCTGCGACTAACAAAAAAGTCACCAATAAAGGATGCTACTTCGGTAAGGTTAAGAATGGAAAATTTGTTGAAGTCAGAACTTATCCTGACCTGGCTGGAATGATGATGCAACTAGGACTCTTGGAAATTCATGAAGCACATGCCTGACGCGCATTTCGCTCGCTCATATGAACGGGGCCGCCGGGCCCCGTTTTGATTTAATTCGAGTGCATCTTTCTCTAAGTATTAGCCCCGCTTGTGCTGCGTTTCCCGCAAATAGTTATCCACGCCTTGTTTAGGATTTCGGCTGCTACTATAATATTTTTTCATTTCCGTCTATCTTGTTACAAATGCCGTCCCTATGAAATGCCATTATTATGTGCTCTGCGCGCTGGCTTGTGTTATATTATTTGCTTCCTGCGGGATATTCATGAACAAAAAAACAGAACGGCCCATCCCCGAGGTAAAGGAAACTCCTGCCCCTGTGTTCGCCAGCAAGCCACTTTACGTCTCGCCATTTGCCGGCAGGTCAATGCAAGCAAGAAGCTACGCGATACTAAATGGCTACTCTACCGACTATTGTTTTTTTGTCGACATGAGCATTCACTCAGGGAGAAAGAGATTTTTTGTTTATGATCTCGAGAAAAATGTAGTCCTCATTTCTGGCCTGGTTGCACACGGAAGTTGCAAAGAAGGTTTTTTGACGGACGCCAAATTTTCAAACGTGCCCGGATGTGGTTGCAGCTCATCGGGAAAATATAAAATCGGTGAGAAATACCGCGGCCAATATGGAACATCTTATAAGCTATATGGTCTCGACAACACTAATTCGAATGCTTATCGACGTGCGGTCGTGCTACATGGCTTTAGTTGCATCCCAAATGAAGAAATCTACCCGAAAGATGTATGCAACAGTTTTGGTTGCCCGATGGTTTCAACTGCTTTTTTTGAAAGACTTGCCTTTGTTATTGACAAGGCAAAAAAGCCCATCATTTTGTGGATATACAATTAACCCGCTTGCTGAATATCGAACAAGGAACACCGAACGATGAATATTGAATGAGCCTTACTTCGTCTTCCTGCAGTCTCTCTTCCTTGGCTGCCTGCCGGTAGGCAGGTTCATTTTTCCAGGCCTTTCCGCTTTTTTTCATTGTTGAATCAAATCCATAATTTGTTGTGAATTTTACTGCTTATGAAAAAGGTATTCTGCACATCAACAGTCATTTTATTTGTTTTTACAGTTGCTTTCTCGCAGGAGAAAGTGGATCTGCAGGTGATGGAAAAAATAAGAGATGATGAGAGAAATCACTCGCAGATCACCGTGATCGCTCACAACATTACAGATGTCTGTGGGTCGAGGTTAACCAATTCGCCGGGCTTCAGGCGAGCAGTGACCTGGATTACTCAAACTTTCAAGGAGTGGGGATTACAAAACGCTGGTCCGGAACCGTGGGGCGAGTTCGGTAAAGGTTGGAGCACCGAAGCCTCTTACATCGCCATGAAAGTCCCGTATTATCAGCCGTTGATTGCTTATCCGGTTGCATGGACCAAAGGCACACAAAAAAACATATCGGCGCAAGTGATATTGCTCGATAAACTTGATTCGGCCAACATTGATAAAATGGGAAGCTCTCTGAAAGGGAAAATTATAATGACTAAGGCCCGCGAGAAAAATCTACGGGGTGCATTTACTGCATATGCAACCCGCTATCCGGATTCGATATTGAATAAAATGGCGGACATGTATATGTTCAGTCGCACAATGCTTGAAGTATACATCCCGATGATTCAATCAAGATACCGCACCAAAATATATTTAGAATCTAAGGGAGCGCTGGCTTTACTTTCAGAAAACGCCACAGGCAGAGATGGGACAATTTTTGTTGATGGGACACCAGCTTTTGCAAAAAACTACCAGGCTACATTGCCCGAAATGATGGTGTCAACAGAGGATTACCTGAGGTTAGAACGTTTAGCAGAGGATAACAAGAGGGTGCAGTTGGAAATAAATCTGAACCATAAATTCTATACCGACGATCTCACTGGTTACAATGTTATTGGTGAAATCCCGGGAAGTGATCCAAATTTAAAAGCCCAGGTAGTCATGCTCGGTGCTCACCTCGATTCGTGGCACAGTGGTACCGGCGCAACCGACAATGGAGCGGGTTGTATCGTGATGATGGAAGCGATGCGTATCCTTAAAAGCCTAAACATTCAGCCACGCCGTACTATTCGAATTGCATTGTGGGGCGGGGAGGAACAGGGATTGCTCGGATCTTTCGGATATGTGAAAAAACATTTTGGTGACCCAAAAGATATGAACCTTAAACCCGAGCAAAAAAATATCTCCGTATACTTCAATCTCGATAACGGTTCCGGAAAGATTCGGGGGATCTTCTTGCAAAACAACGAACAGGTTGCGGATATATTTAAAGCCTGGCTAGAGCCATTTGCAGATATGGGTGCTACCGGGATCACACGCAGTAATACGGGTTCAACTGACCATATTTCATTCGACGCCGTTGGTATTCCTGGTTTTCAGTTCATACAAGATCCGCTTGAGTATGAAACACGGACCCATCATAGCAATATGGATGTTTTTGATCACCTGTCCATTGACGATCTCAAACAGGCTGCTGTAATTGTGGCAGCATTTGTATACAACGCAGCAATGCGGGATGAGATGATGCCTCGCAAGCCTTTACCAAAGGCCGGGCGGTTTGTATTTGATTTTGATGAACCGTTGTGACGTCACCGAGCGCTGACCAAACGAATGCGAGATCTGCCTCTGCTACCGATTCAGGTTCTTCTACAAGCCGCTGTTGAATTTTTGCAAGGCACTCCGTTGCCTTCTCCACTTTTCCCACTTTTGCATAAGCAAAAGCCTGCAGGCCCTATCATCTTTCATGATTGATTCAATACAAAATATTCCCCCAACTATTTTTGTCCTTTAGTAATTTTTCACGCAACAGCCTAATGGGTGGCATGCCATGGTCGAGGACCTGGTCGTGAAATATCTTCAAGTTAAAATTATCTCCTTCCTGTTTTTTGAAGTCATCGCGAAGTTTGAGTATTTCTAATTTGCCCACAGTATAGAAAAGATAACCGGGATCGAAGGATCCGCGAGTGGCCTCCTGCCGTGATGGCTTTTCACCCTGGTACCAATTGTCCATAAAAAATTTTGTCCCATCATCCACCGACATGCCCTGGCAATGCATTTTTACCGAGACGCATAAGCGGCAAAGACGAAGCAATGCATCTCCCGATTGCGCCAGTTTATATTTAGCCGCTTGCACGCTGTCGCCGTTATTTCCAAATTCCTGTTCGTTCATCATGATTTCGCAGTAATGTGCCCAACCTTCAATAAATGCGTAGCTGCCAAAGATCTTTTCAATTTTGGTTGC
>VBAU01000281.1:2075-3726 GCA_005883855.1 Bacteroidota bacterium | reverse complement strand
CCCGGGGTATGCCTCATGGACGGTGACATTATCGGTGGTGTAATAATCGAATTGCGCCAGCCAATCCTTTTTCTGTTGTGCAGTCCATTTGGGATCTACAGGAGTGATGTAGTAATACGCTTCGGTTGCTTTTTCAAAAGGACCCGGAACATCCATTGAAGCCGTGCTCGTTGCCCTTGCATATTGAGGCGTCTCCTTTACCTGCACTCTTACTGCAGACGGCATGGTCACGATATTCTTGTCGATCAAAAATTGCCTGATGAGTTCAAGGTGTTTTTTTGCATCAGGTATCAAGCTTTCGGCGGCAGGATGTTCGGTTTCCTGGATAGTATGATAAACATCAATAGGTTTTTTATTTGGGTCGATCACTTTAGCCGCGCTATTGAACCTTTCCTGCTCTTTCTTCAATTCGGCCAAACCGAGTTCAAGTATCTTTTCAGGAGACAAGCTTATGTCCTCATTATACAAAAGCATTTTCTGATAATTCGCCCTGCCTATCGCATACTTATTATTAGCTTTTGGTAATTTTTCTTTTTTGAGCCATTCAACGAATTTTTGCAGAGATGCAATGGCCGTGTCATTGGCAACCTTAAATCGCGACGTTAGGGAATCGCTTTTCACCTCCTTCAACGCAACGACCAGATCGCCTTTGAGAAAATCTACTGTTCCGCCCGCAATGGCAATCGCCGTTTCCACGTACGGTTTGGGAAGTGAATCTTCGAGATTTGACTGGGCTGCCTCTATGATTAATGGAGTTTGTTTTTCAACGCTAATGATAGACTGCAACCGTTGTTCCAATGGAGCATAGTTTCGCTTGATATAAATATTCACATCCAAAAGCCCGGCATAAGTCATCGGATTGTGAGTATACGCTCTAAGATTTTCAAAATTGAACAATTCGTTTTTGATCGCCGACCGCAAAATGCGATAGTCATAAAAAACTTTTTCGCTCAGGGAAGTGGTATCAGTTGCACCGAGCTTTTGGTCGTATTCCCTTAATCTTCTTACTTCGGCATCAAGAGAGGCCTTGTCGAAATTGGAGATTTTACCATCATATTCATGAAAGCCGAGAGTGCTACAGCTGCCTGCGGTCTCCAATTAAGATAGCCATCCAAAAATTCATCAGCCAGTTTCTGAAAGCTTTTATCGCCGTCGTTGTTTTGTTTCATGCCTTTGTCCGAGTTATTGCAAGAAAGAAAAATGACAAGGATCGGAAGGAACAATAATATTCTCATAAAAATGTTTGAGGAACTAGTAATGGGGAAAGTTAACGAAATATTTCTCATATGAAGAACTCGTTGAATGTGCAAGCAACATTTAAGTGAGAAAGTTCTTAACTTGATTGGACGCTGATAATCCTAAACCACAGCTGTGAACCGGACCATGTTAAATAAAGCGTGCTTCTATCTTAGCCTGCTGATATTTTGTTCATGCAAAGACGGAAACAAAAAAGATTACTCTGCCATGATCAGCTCCCTCGATCTGAAGCGAGGAGAAGTCGTGTCCTGCGGTCCACAGGACGGTGAAATTTATGGTACCGTCTCTTTTACGGTCTCTGTGCCAGACAGCCTGAAAAAAGACTTCAACATAGCAGTTGCATTGCTTCACTCCTTCGAGTACGACGAATCGGAGAAAATGTTTTCAAAGATCA
>VBAU01000281.1:0-2046 GCA_005883855.1 Bacteroidota bacterium | reverse complement strand
CGATGTGCAATTTTCACCCATTATGGTTTCCTCCATCATCATTGGAATTGCAAAAAGGAACCAGGGCAATACAAGTAGCCAGGTCCATAAAAGAAAAGACAAAAAGAGAGTCGGAATATATTGAGGCGATCGGTAAGTTCTACGAACATGCGGATCAACTTAATCATAGGGCACGGGTCCTGAATTTTGAAAAAGCTATGGAGAAAATTTACCAGGATTATCCTGGCGATACGGAAACAACAATTTTTTACGCCCTTGCATTGGACGCGGCTGCTGATCCTGCAGATAAAACTTATACGAACCAGCGGAAGGCATTTGCGCTGCTGAATCCAATTTTTGAAAAACAACCCCTGCATCCTGGGATCGCTCATTACATCATTCACAACTGTGACTACCCGGGTCTTGCCGAAATAGCTTTACCGGCGGCTAGAAAGTACGCATCGATCGCGCCTGCATCGGCGCATGCACAACATATGCCGTCGCATATATTCACCCGGCTTGGACTCTGGGACGAATGTATCCAATCAAACCTTGTTTCTGTGTCAGCCGCGAAATGCTATGCCGAAAGAGCAAATATTAAAGGACACTGGGAGCAGGAGCTTCATGGATTAGATTACCTCGTCTATGCCTATTTACAAAAAGGACAGGACGCGCTGGCAACACAACAATTAAGTTACGTGGAAACGATCAATGAGGCTTATCCTGTGAGTTCAATAACGGCGTATGCATTTGCGGCTATCCCCGCTCGGTACGTGTTGGAAAGAAAAATGTGGAAGGAAGCCGCTACCCTTCCATTACACCCGGTAAATTTTGCATGGGAAAGATTTCCATGGCAGGAAGCGATCATTCATTTTGCAAGAGTAATGGGCTCAGTGAATACAAATCAAATTAACGAAGCGAAAACAGAGCTAGACACGTTGAAAATACTTTATGATAAACTCGCCAAACAAACTGACAAAATTCTGGAGGCTCCGCAAGTCGCTGTCCAGGTCAAAGCTGCAGAGGCATGGATCCAATATAAGCAAGGTAACAATGAAAAAGCGTTACAGCTCATGAGCGCTGCCGCGGACATGGAAGATGCAATGGCGAAACACCCCGTGACGCCTGGTGAAGTAATCCCCGCACGCGAACTGCTCGGGCAAATGTTATTTCAAATGAATAAACCCAAACTGGCAATTGAAGCTTTTGAAACCGATCTTAAAGCCAGGCCGAATCGATTCAACGCCCTTTATGGTGCGGGTATTGCCAACGAAGAAGCAGGTAACAAAGAGAAGGCTCGTCTTTACTTCACGAAATTGTTGGAAACCGCGGATTCTAAAAGTTGCAAGCGAATCGAACTGCAAAAAGCAAAATCTTTTTTGTCCGGTCTTTAGAACCACATTTTGCTCAGAAATTTTCATATCTTAATAGCTGCTATCATTTGTTACATAATTCACTCTCTGAACCTCATTTCACCTAACATTCTAAAATTGCAAAATGAAACGAAGAAAATTTATCCACGACTCATCTCTTCTTGCGTTTAGCATCGGCGTCTTTGGCTCAATAAAATGGGACGGACACTCCTTTGTAGGAAACGATCCAACCACCACCGACATTCTTGGTCCATTTTATCGCCCCGGGGCCCCGTTCCGTGTCGACCTTGTTCAGCCCGGAACAAAAGGCGACGTACTTCGTTTCAGTGGCACGATTCTAAGCAAAGATGGAAAGACACCGATGAAAGACGCGTTGGTAGAAATATGGCACTGCAATGAAGATGGTGTCTACGACAATACGTCTGACGATTATATTTATCGCGCATCATTAAAAACTGGCGCCGATGGCAAGTACCATTTTAGAACGATCCTGCCGGTCGCTTACAAGGCAGGTGCGACGTTGACAAGGCCCGCGCACATTCACATGCGTATTTCAGGGACGCAGTTGCAGGACCTGGTCACCCAGATTTATTTCAAAGGAGATAAGCATATTCCAGAGGACATGAGTTCTTCCGACCCACGTTCCCTGAATCGCATTCTCGACATTGCAAAAGATGACAATAATGAAAAAGTT
>VBAU01000413.1 GCA_005883855.1 Bacteroidota bacterium | reverse complement strand
CAGCCAGATCCTACGAAGCCGTACACAATCGAAACCGATTCGTCAGATTTTGGGAATGGAATGACGTTGTATCAAGAATATGACGACGGGAAATTGCACCCCGTCGCTTTTGATGGACGAAAATTGCATGGTGCAGAGCTACGGTATCCCACGCATGAGAAAGAACTGCTCGCGATTAAGGATGCCTTGACGAAATGGCACCATTACATTGAGAATGGAATGCCGATTACCGTGATCACGGATCACGACTCGTTGAAGTACATGAATACAGTGCAGAAGCCGTCCAAACGACTCGCAAGATGGGTCGATGAGTTCCAACAATACAATCTGGTGATCAAGTATCGCCCTGGTAGTCAAGCAACTGTTCCAGATGCAATCAGTCGACGTCCTGACTTTAATGCATTGGTATTACAGACTGCTGATGACTATGTCCCCTATGTCCGTCAATTTTTGGAAACCAAAGCATTTCCCACAGATGCAAATGCGACCGAAAGGGCCCAAATTGTGGCTGAGGTCAGTAAATTTGTGCATGACGACGGAGTACTTTTCAGAAAGGTGAAGGAGGGGATAATAGCGCCATACATCGACTTCCAGTTTCGCGGAGACCTCATGCAAAAGATGCATGATCAATACGGTCATCTTTCATATGTTAATTTGATCAACATACTTGAATCGCGAGCGTGGTGGCCCGAAATGGAGAAGGACATCAAGCAGTTCATCGCTGCATGCCCAAATTGTCAAATTCATCAGCGACAACATGCATCGCAAGAACGAGAACAGGCTCAGCTAGTCACGGATCCATTCATTCAACCATTCCAGCGTTGGGGAATTGATCTTATCGGACGTTTGCCAAAAACAATAAATGGAAATCGATGGATTATTACGGCAATTGACTATGCCACTGGTTGGCCTATCGCTAAATCCATTCCAGCAGCGACTGAGGACGCTATTGCAGAGTTCATCTACAATGAAATTTATTTACATTATGGCGCACCCCAAGAAATCTTCACTGACGGGGGAAAGAACTTGTGGGGAGGTGTTGTGCAGAAGTATCTTGAGAAGATCAAGACTCTGCATAAGGGCACGAGTCCCTATCACCCCCGGACGAATGGAAAAGTCGAACGTTTGAATGGCATTATTGGATCGATGTTAGGAAAAATGCTTCTTAACAAACCTACGAAGTTGTGGGACCTCTACGTTGATCAAGCTATATTCGCTTGTCGTATCCGAACTCATACCACGACGAAGACATCGCCTTTCTTTCTCCTCTATGGAAGACAACCACATCTCCTTGGTGACGTAAATGTGGCACTACCGATTGATGCAGACACAGTCATCCACGACGAACGTCTTAAGATACTGGAATCTGCACGAAAAGAAGCTGCATTCGCAACGTACGAGCGTGCAATGAAAGATAAGGATGCGAGAGATGATTTGGTAAAGCCTCATACACTAGAAGAGGGCGAATGGGTTCTGGTTCGTCATGAAAGACCGCTCAAATTTGAATCGAAATGGTTTGGACCATATCAAATTGTCGAAAGGAAGCTGTTAGGAACGTACCGACTACAAGATCCCAATGGTCGAGAATTGGCAGCCTTAGTTCATGGAAATCGACTAATCAAGGCCAATATACGGACGGCGGATGAACTGCGAGACCTCTGGGCATCGCCGAAGGCGAAAGATAAACTCAGGAGGCGAAATCGTAATCTAGAACTGATGCCCTCATATGCGGAAAACACTGACGCATTGGATCAGTATTTACAAGACATTGATGATGACGATGATGATCTGCCAACAGTCCGGCCTGATGTCTTACAATTCCACGACACTGCATTACCTACTCGACGTGATACGGGAAATCTTAAACGAAAACAATCACCTCAGATTCTCGATGAGATTGTCGTACAAAGACCCCCGAAACGGAGATCAACGTAATTCATTACGAAATACGGTTTTCGAGGGCGAAAACATCTAGGTGAAGGAGACTGTCGGAATACAAGGTTTCGTTATCGACGAAATAGGAAATTGAGTAGCGGCATGACGTGGAGATCACGGAATGACGATATCGAGCATAGTAGATGTAGCCAATAAACAGATTCGGGAGAACTAAGGACGGCGAGCCTGCTGGGGGTAATAATACAGCAGCCGCCCTCTTCCCGGATATCTAGATTTCATCAATTACGTGACATCAGCCGAAGGCTAGAAGTCACAAACCCCCTCCGTTCAAGTGCTCGT
>VBAU01000412.1 GCA_005883855.1 Bacteroidota bacterium | reverse complement strand
ACTGGGAAGTTTCTGTAATGAGTGATGAGCGATGAGTAAATGAGTCGTGAGTCGCGAGTGTCATTCCCTTGGCCGCATTCACCTGCCGTTCATCATTCATCATTCCTTGCTCGTTATTCATTATTAAAAAAAGGCCGCCCTAGAAAAGGCAGCCCGTTAAATAATCCGTACCCTATGAAAAATCTTCTGCAACCGCGATACGGTGACTCAGTTGCAATGTTGTTATTTAAAACCGTCCTTTAAACTTCAATTGTTCTTTTCGTCAATAATGAATGATTGCGTTATAGGGAAAAATTACTGATAACGATTTAAGACATCTAACATGGTTTTTGGGAGATTGAGTACGGCTTTCAGCAGATAAGAGGAGAAGACAAATGTAATAGCTGAAATCTGATTATGCAAGCATTTATAAAATTTATTTTTCGATGTTGAAACTTCTACGAGCTAGAGAACGAACTTCATATTTTTCAAATTATTCGCGCCGATTAACGCAGCCTGTCGAGGCTCTTGACCAGTTTTTCGTCCTTCCATATGCCCCTGGCGGCCAGGAAAAGAAAGATGGGAATGGCAAGAGTAAACAAACAGGACAGCGAGATAATGCCGGTTTGAAATTTTCCTATCTCCAAAAAATAAAGCACAAGCAAGACAATTGAGAAAATTATATTGATAATCGTTAGTGTCAATTGTTTTTTCCTGTTTTTGTACAAGAAGAAAGCAATGAAACAAAAGAGAATGACGAGGCCGGTTAACGCGAGGATAAATATTTGCGAGGCGGCATCGAGTCTTACATCGGGCTGTGCGATGCCTTTGATAGTTTTACTTCCGCTGTAGAATGGCAGCTTAAAAGTCAGGAAAGCAAAAATAGCTGCCAGTAGCAGCCAAAGACTTTGAAGGCGTTGGATCATGGTCTTTAATTTCCCGGCAAATTAATTAATGAAAGTGACAGGTGATATGGAAAAACCAAAATCCCCTTTGGGGGGATTTTGACGTGGACGAGGCTTAATGGGAATGGCGCTTTAATAAGATTCGCTGGGGAGAACAGTTCCAAATTGTTTATTGATTCTTTGATTTTGTAGTTGCCGCCAATGCATCGGTCGGTTTTATTTGTTTGATCTTGTCTTTCTTGCTGTAAGCAACATATCCGAGATCATCAAGTTTAAGGGTCAGGGTATTTTTCTCATTGCGCATAGTAGCGAAGAAGCAAATACCACTTTCTGTACAATCAAACTGATACAATTCGATAATGCCATAGCTATTATAGTCATTGTTCAATTTTTCTTGCACGCCGATTGGCAATTGATCAAAAGTGATGTAATGACCGACACCTTTGAAGTCACCCTCATTTGTAAAATAGGCATCCCTCCAGTTTTGACCATCCATCGTAAAGGTGGCTACGTGAGAATCATGAATGGCTACCCATCTTGACATTTGGGGATTCTTGAAATGAGCATTAAAAGAACTCAACACTTCAGATGGAACAGCAGTTCCCTGTGCGTTGCTGCCAATACAAAGCAGCAGTGTGGAAAAAAGCGCGGTTGCAGTAATTAAAATCTTTTTCATTGTTTAAAGTTTAATAGTTATAAATGGAAGGTTTCATGGACATTTAGTTTTTTAAGAGGACGGGCTCAAAAAATTTTAGGCGCCGAAGAAAGTGAAAAAATTCTGTGAGTGATTTTCTTTTCATTGGGTTAAAAATTGAAGACGAATAATTGGTCGAAATTTCAAATCAAAAGGAAACAAACGTTTTTATTTAATTATACCATACTACTAGCGGCAGAAAAAAATACGGATCAATTGAGGTTGCATAGTCAGTCGAACTGGGCGTGCTGCTTAACTGTATATGCAAGAATTGTTCGGCCTGGCTTACTTTCCATACAAACAGGCTCTTTCTTTCATGATCATTAAATATATCAGGCAACATTTCAAAGACAAATCCAGACCAGCATGCTTTTTCCAGCTCATCGGCAGGTGAGCACCTGGCTTCCTTGTGTTTCGTGTCCCTCCGTTCACACAACTGTCGCTTGGCGAGAGAAGTGTCCGTCAGGAGTAGTATTTCGCGGCTGATGGCTTGTGGTTTCATGATCTGTTTTTTTGAGATTTTGTCAACATCTTATTGGAAAATGGGGACATAAAAATTGGTCGTAATCAAGAATCGCGAGGAAACAACTTGTTCCTATTTTATTTTAAATTTTGTTTTTGTTAACTTACGCAACGAACTGCCTGCATGAACATTTTTAAACCCTTTCTTCTACCAGATGAGCGGGAAATAATCGACAGCATTGAGAAAAACGGGACAGAGAGAAAAAAAGGTGAAGAGCGTCTATTTAACCGCTACGCTTACTTTATAAAAGAGGGCATCCATAAGTATTCTCTGTCGAATGAGGATGCCTTTGATCTCTACAGTGATACTATTATATCTGCCATTGAAAAGATAGTTAACGGCTCTTTCCAGGGCAGATCTTCCTTAAAGACCTGGGTTTACCAGATTTTTCATAACAAATATGTTGACCTTTTGCGGAAAAAGTCGACTAATAAGAGCAGCATCCATCGAACTTTATCCATTTCCGACCCAATGTTCCAGGTTGCCGACAGTTCGAAAACGATCATACAGCAACTGATGGATAAAACAGACTGGAGCGTGCTCAAGCAGAAGCTGAAAGAGGTCGGTGATAGTTGCCGTCAGATGCTGATGCTCTGGGCTGATGGGTACAGTGATAAAGAGATAGCTGTTGCGATGGAATATAAAACATCTGATGTAGTAAAAACAACCCGGTTAAGGTGTCTTGAGAAGTTAAAGCAGCTTTACCATTCATCTTAACCAAAACCGCAGAAATGGAAAATTACACCGAGTATATTAACGATTACTTCGCTGGAAGTCTAAACCCTGAAGAACGAAAAAACTTTGAGAAACAAATGGAACAGAACAAAAATTTCGCAGAAGAAGTTGCCTTCTTCCTTGCAGCAAAGCACGCCCTGAAAGAAGAACTGGCGGATGAGAAAAAGGAATGGTTCAGGCAGTTAGCTTCTCAAAACGTTACCCTTTCAGAGAAGACGAGGCCCGCACCAGTAAGGAAGATGTGGGTATACCGGCTGGCAGCGGCCGCCGTGTTTGTCGGAGTGGTATTTTTCGCGTGGAGTTTGTTCTTTCAACCTTCTAGTACTTCACCAAATGAACTTGCTGATAAATATATAAGCACTGAGCTAGACAATCTC
>VBAU01000411.1 GCA_005883855.1 Bacteroidota bacterium | reverse complement strand
GTCAGCTTAATTTACCAGGCGCAGGAGATATCACGACCGGGCAAGCCGGTAGTTCTGATATTGGCAAAAAAATTCATGAGGGAAAAGTCGGAGGTCTCTTCAATATTAAATCTGTTGGAAAGATCCGTGATGTTCAAAAAGTGGCGGTTGAGCAAAGTCGCCTGAAAATCCCTTTGATATTCGGAATGGATGTGATCCACGGATACCAGACAGTTTTTCCAATTCCATTAGCGTTGTCGTGTAGCTGGGACATGCAACTTATAGAACGCAGCGCCAGGATTGCGGCAACTGAAGCGAGTGCCGATGGAATTTGCTGGACGTTTTCACCGATGGTTGATATTGCCCGTGATCCACGCTGGGGGCGAATTGCAGAAGGCGGGGGCGAAGATCCTTACTTGGGTTACCAGATCGCAAAGGCGATGGTGAAAGGTTACCAGGGGAATGATCTGGCCCAAAACAACACGATCATGGCTTGCGTAAAACATTATGCATTGTATGGAGCCGCGGAGGCCGGCCGCGATTATAACACGACAGACATGAGCCGGGAGAGAATGTACAATGAATATTTACTGCCATACAAAGGTGCGGTCGACGCAGGTGCAGGGAGCGTGATGAGTTCATTCAATGAAGTAGATGGAATTCCTGCTACCGCGAATAAATTTCTGATGACTGACGTTCTTCGCAAGCAATGGGGCTTTAAAGGGTTTGTTGTTACAGACTATACGGCTATCAATGAAATGATCGATCATGGGATGGGTGATCTGCAAACTGTTTCAGCACTTGCGCTCAATGCAGGGATTCACATGGACATGGTGGGCGAGGGATTTTTGACAACATTAAAAAAATCGCTAGCTGAAGGTAAAGTGACGCAAAAGCAAATCGATGACGCTTGCAGGCTAATACTCGAAGCAAAATACAAATTGGGATTGTTTGATGACCCCTATCGCTATTGCGATGATAAAAGAGCCTCTTCCGAAGTTTACACCGATGCCAATCGCAAGGCATCAAGAGAAATTGCAGCAGATTGCTTTGTCCTTTTGAAGAATAATCCCCTCCCTGGAGGGGCAGGGGTGGGTCTACTGCCGTTGAAGAAAACCGGGACCATTGCATTAATTGGCCCTCTCGCAGACGCAAAGGAAAACATGCCCGGAACATGGAGCGTAGCCGCTGATTTTTCAAAAGCGATCTCTGTTTTGCAGGGAATGACGGAAACTGTTGGAAGCTCCGTAAAGATTCTTCATGCTAGAGGTTCCTTTTTGGATGACGATAGTTTGTTCGAACAACGTGCGGGCATGTTTGGCAAATCATTTCATCGCGATGGAAGAACAAAAGAACAATTATTGCAGGAGGCATTGAACGTCGCTTCGCAGTCGGACATCATCATTGCTACTTTGGGTGAATCAGCCGAGATGACCGGTGAAAGCAGCAGCCGCAGCAACATAGAGATTCCGCAAGCACAAAAGGATCTACTGGCCGCGCTGCTAAAAACCGGCAAGCCCGTTGTGCTCGTATTGTTTACTGGTCGTCCGTTGGCTATAAAATGGGAAAATGAAAATGTGCCTGCGATCCTCAATGTTTGGTTTGGCGGAAGTGAAGCGGGTTATGCGATCTCCGATGTTTTGTTTGGCGATGTAAATCCTTCCGGTAAGCTCACGACCACATGGCCGCAGAATGTAGGACAGGTTCCATTGTATTACAATCATAAGAGCACCGGGCGTCCGCTCGCCGAGGGAAAGTGGTTTCAGAAATTCCGCTCCAACTATCTTGACGTGTCCAACGATCCGGTGTATCCATTTGGTTACGGGTTAAGCTATTCCAATTTTACTTATGGTGATCTGAAGTTAAGCAGCACATCATTGAAAGGCAATCAAACGTTGACCGCAAGCATTGCCGTAACCAACTCCGGACGCCGGGATGGCAAGGAAGTGGTTCAATTGTATATCAGGGATGTGGTCGGCAGTATTACAAGACCGGTGAAAGAACTAAAGGGTTTCCAAAAAATATTCTTGAAAGCCGGTGAGACGAAGACAATAACATTTAGCCTTACGCCTAATGATTTGAAATTTTATAACAGCAACCTAAAGTATGACTGGGAGTCGGGAGATTTTGTGATTATGATAGGTGGCAATTCTAGAGATGTGAAGTCACAGAAGGTCAGTTGGATGAGGTAGTTTTTGTGACCGGCTAGACCAATTCTAATCATCTTCTGTTGTGTCACTCACTTGTACGTTCCGAATTTCGTTCGGCATTAATACACGTTGCACAAGCCTTTCCGCTTTCTTTTGGGTCAGGGGATGCGACAGCTGTTGCAAACATTCAACCCCTTCTGGGTTGAGAGATAATTTCCGTTTGAAGCCCCTGATTTCATCAGGGGTTACTCACATTAAAGTCCTTCAGACTTTTGTCTTGATCATCTTTTGCAGTGTGGGGATGATTGCTGGTGCACATTCAACCCCTTCGGACGGTATTTGATCGCCCTTTGCAGCGGAGTGATGACTGCCGGTGTACATTCAACCCCTTCTGGGTTGAAGATAATTTCCGTTTGAAGCCCCTGATTTCATCAGGGGTTACTCACATTAAAGTCCTTCGGACTTTTGTCTTGATCATCTTTTGCAGCATGGGATGGTTGCTAGCGGCTGTATTTTGATCGTCTTTTGCAGCGGAGTGATGACTGCGGTGTACATTCAACCCCGGGGGTTGGAGATGATTTCCTTTCGAAGCCCCTGATTGCATCAGGGGTTACTCGCGTCAAAGCCGGTCGGGCTTTTTGATTTCACTACACATCACTGTCGAAGACATTTCTGATTGCTTGTCGTATCAGGCAAAGTCCGAAGGACGTTAATTTGCGTAACCGCGAGCGAAGCTCGTGGAACTTTGGTGAGCGTGACGTAACAACCCCGAAGGGGTTGAATATTGGTCCGACTT
>VBAU01000280.1 GCA_005883855.1 Bacteroidota bacterium | reverse complement strand
TCTCGTGCCATTCCGCCGTCCTCGCACGCATCAGGTCCCTATTCGCTTCATAAATATTAAATGTTGGATCAATGGTGAAATCTAAGCCGAGCAATTCATTCATCACTTTATTCCAATGCTCGCTATAGGGAGGTGCTGCCTGTTTGAATAATTTTCCAGCTTCTTCAAAACGATCTTGTTCGTTCGCATAGTTATAGTCGAGCGGATAGTTTTGAACGGTCTTATCGTCAAATAATGCTTCCGGTAATCCATACCAATGTTCCATCGACGTAAGACCGGCTCTCGCACTATTCAACACATTCCATCGGGCCACACCCAACTGTGCGTGGTGACATGCCGAACGAAGTCCCAGCTTTTTATTTTCCTCCAGCGCAGCCTTCATGACTTCCGGGGCTGCTCCAAAAAATTTGATTCCATCGGCTCCTTTCTTCGCATTGTCTCTCACCCATGCAATGGCTTGCTCGGAAGTAGAGATGGGCTCTTTGCTCCCTTGCCCAAATGCTGTGTAAGCGAAAATCCGCGGAGCGGTTATCTTGTTTTCTGCGCTCAATTTTTTCTCTTCCAGTGTCCACTCTAATCCGTTTCCAGCTGACGGATCGCGAATGGTTGTGATGCCATGAGCCATCCATAATTTAAAAACATATTCGGCCGGAGTGCCCTGCTCCTTGCCACCGATGTGACCGTGCATATCAATAAATCCCGGGAAGAGATACATCCCTTCACAATTCAATTCTTTCCCGCCCGGCAATAATTTCGGACGTCTCGCCGTGTCAATAGTGATTCCAGGCGAACCAAGGATCTGGATCTGCTTGACCCGGTTTTTTTCGACCACGATATCAACCGGTCCTACCGGAGGGGCACCGGTTCCGTCAACAAGAATAACGCCCCGAATAATGAGTTGGTTCCAGGGCCCTTCACCTTCTTTCCTCTCGGGGGCTTTTTGTATCTGGCTAAAAACAAAAAAAGGAATTAACAGTGCGAAAGTGAAAAGCGAAATTCTCATAATGCAAATAACGCTAATAAAGGCCAATGAGCGCTAATCGGCGCTAAGGAGTATCAATCGACCAGCTGATGCTTCCGTCCCTCTCATCCTTCAATGCAATCCCCAGTTGCTGAAGTTGGTTACGAATATTGTCAGATGTTACGAAATCCTTCCGTGCTCTCGCTTCTTTTCGGATATCAACCAGCAGTTGCATCACCCCTTGTAATTTCTTATTGTCTGCTTCCGTTATGCTCTTTAGTCCAAAAATTTCTTCGACGAAGAGTTTCATCTGTGTTTGAAGAAGTTGAAAAGTTCTTGCGGAGAGTGCAGAGACCGGAATGGTTTTATCCTTCATGGAGTTGATCACTGGCACCAGCTCAAACATATTTGCCAGCACCTTAGCAGTGCTAAAATCATCTTTCATGAATTCATCGAATTCAGCCAACAGCTTTGAGATTCGAGCATCGAGTTCAATGTCCCCGGGAGTTTCTCGCAGCTCATAGCTCGCAGCTTGCAGCTTCACCAAGTTCTCATACGCTTCCCACAATCTCTTCAACCCCTTTTCCGCGGCCTGCAAAGCCTCGTTACTGAAATCAAGCGTGCTGCGATAATATGTCTGTAGGATAAAAAAACGGATGGTCATCGGGTGATAAGCTTTTTCAAGCATGGGGTGATTGCCGCTGAACAATTCCGTCAACTTGATCACATTGTTGAGACTCTTGCTCATTTTCCTGCCATTAATGGTGATCATGTTATTGTGTATCCAATAACGAACAGGAGCTATATGATTGCAAATGGTGCTTTGCGCAATTTCACTTTCATGGTGGGGAAACAAAAGATCCATACCGCCGCCATGAATGTCAAATTGATCACCCAGATATTTCGTGCTCATGGCTGAGCATTCAATATGCCAGCCGGGAAAACCGATTCCCCATGGACTTTTCCAACGCATGATATGTTCAGGCGCTGCGTTTTTCCATAGCGCAAAATCGGCCTTATTTCTTTTTTCTTCCTGGCCTTCAAGATCACGTGTCGTTTCCAGCAGCTCGTCAATCACGCGTCCACTAAGTTTTCCGTAGTCGTGATCCTGCGCGTATTTCATCACATCAAAATATACTGAGCCATTTACCACGTAGGCGTAACCCGCAGCAATGATTTTTTCAATCATGTTGATCTGCTCTACAATGTGGCCGGTTGCAGTTGGTTCGATAGAGGGTGGCAAACAGTTAAACAGGTTCATTGCCCAGTGAAAAAGGTTGGTATATTTCTGCACCAATTCCATAGGCTCCAACTTCTCAAGCACGGCCTTTTTTGAAATCTTATCTTCGGCTTCCCTCCCCTCTTCTTCAAAATGTCCTGCATCCGTAATGTTGCGCACATAGCGAACCTTGTAACCAAGGTGCATCAGGTAACGATACACCACATCAAACGTGACATAAGGACGCGAGTGTCCCAAATGACTTTCACCGCTTACCGTGGGACCGCATACGTACATGCCAACAAGCCCGGGAGTAATGGGCTTAAAAACTTCCTTCTGTCGTGTCAGCGAATTGAAAACCTTTAGTTCAGCCTTGCCCCCATCCCCTAAAGAGGAGCTTTTTGATTCCACTTCAACATTTTTTCTTTCATTCATTATTTAATTCCTTTTAGATTCTTATTGCACCTGCAGGGTCAACTGAAGAATTCAGCATAAGGTAAAGCAGGTCGCAAAATCTGGGTACCTCATCAGGCAAAAATAAATGTTTATGCATCACTAAAGAATGTTTCAGAACCCCCCTTTAGTGGTTGGGGGCTTTAATTGTAAATCGGCCACCAGCATGTAGTGGTCCGAATATCGTTTGGTCACCCGGTTAAATTGCAAGAAAGAAAGTTGCCTGGAGGCTAGTATATAATCGATGCGAAGGGTTGGCGACAAGGCCGTGAACGTGCGCCCGACACCGAAATCTTCTTTCAAAAATGCATCCTGCATATCTCCGCGAATCGTAAAATAGGTGTATGAATTTGGTACATCATTGAAGTCGGCGCAAAGAACCACAGGGTGCGGACTTTCAGCGATCATCTTTTTTACGAGTTTTGCCTGCACGCTTCGATACTTGATTCCCGTTTTTATTTTTGAAAAAATGTCTTTTGAATTGGCAAGTACGCTGTCCTCATAATTCGTGATCCTATCGATTCTTTCATAATCGAGCTTGTTAAATTGCACAGATTGCAGATGGCTGGTGAATATGCGGATAGTGTCGCGACCCAATTTTAAGTCAGCATATATCAGCGGCTCGGGCAAAGATGGCTGCGGAAATCTTACCCGGCCGGTGTCAATCAGCGGTATCCGCGAGAAAATGATCGAACTGTAATAAATTCCGACTCCATCCTCGTCCCATGAAAAATAGTGGTAGGGATAATTAAGCTCTCTCTCTATATAGGTGATGTTGTCGTAATAATCGGGGCGCGTGGCCGTATGAAACTCCTGCAGGCAAAGGACGTCAGCATTTTGCTGTTTCAATAACTCCATCATCTTTAAGCGCACCAGGCTCCCTTTATTGTTATTTTTTATGATTTCCACAAAACGCGCGACATTCCAGGTGACAATCCTCAAGGTTTGGGGTTGTCGTTCATAGTTAAAACTACGCGTTAGGTTAAAGGCAAAAGAAACACGAATGCTCTTCCAACCAAAAAGCAGCACGATGAAAAACAGCAGGGCATATTTTATTCTTATGACTAGCCAAAACAGGATGCTGAACAACAGCAAAAAAAACATGAACGAGAAAAACAAGCCAAGGAGCGAGATAAACCACCAGTGATAAGGGTTTAGATAAGGCGCCAGGCAAGCCAATAAATAAAAAACGGCAAGAAGAATGTTGACAGTAATAAGGAATGCTTGCGCGAAAGCTCGGAACCTGCTGGTCATTGATGCAATTTACAACATCGCAGATTACGTGGACTATGCGCATTGCGCAGATTGGTGATTGGCTGTGCATTTGTTGCATGTGCCACGCCGATCGATTTACCTTTTGTAATTGACTGTTGCATGCTTAAGTTTGCACGAATATTTAATGACCAATGACCGTTATTGAGCACATTAACCAGGCAAAGGATACCATCATATCATTTGAAATACTACCCCCACTTAAGGGCAAGGGAATTACTGCTATTTATGAACATCTAGATCCCCTGATGGAATTTAAACCGTCCTTCATAAATGTCACGTACCATCGAAGCGAAACGATGTTCAAAAAAAAGCCGGATGGCACTTTCGAAAAGGTGGAGGTCAGAAAGCGACCAGGCACCGTGGCTATTTGCGCGGCCATTATGAACCACTATAAAGTGGATGCGGTGCCTCACCTGATTTGTGGTGGTTTTACCAAAAATGAAACCGAAGATGCTTTGATAGACCTGAATTTTCTTGGAGTAGATAACCTTCTTATTATTCGTGGTGATGCACCTAAGAATGAAGCATTTTTCGAGCCGGAACCCGGCGGTCACCGCTACGCGATTGACCTGATGAAACAGGTGGCCAGTATGAACAATGGTATTTACCTGGAAGAGGATCTCAAGGGTGTTGTAAAAACAAAATTTTGCATCGGGATTGCCGGTTATCCCGAGAAGCATTTTGAAGCGCCGAATATGGAAACTGACCTCAGTTTCCTGAAAGCAAAAGTAGATTCCGGCGCGGAGTACATTATCACCCAAATGTTTTTTGACAATCAAAAATATTTTGACTTTGTTAAACGCTGCCGCGATGCGGGAATTACTATTCCTATAATTCCCGGTCTCAAGCCCATTACAACAAAGAAGCAGCTAACCGTTATTCCACGCACCTTTTATGTAGACATACCCAGCGATCTCGCAAATGAAATTATTAAATGTAAGATCGATGATGAAGTGGCGCAAGTGGGAACAGAATGGCTGACAGAACAATCAAGAGAATTAAAAAAATTCGGCGTTCCGGTTTTGCATTATTATACATTGGGCAAGCCAAGAGTAATTGCTAATGTGGTTCGTTCAATTTGAAAGGTTCAAACGTTACTCCGATAGTCGTTGAAACTTTTGAACTTTGAATTTCATTACGCTTCATGCATCCACTTTCTAAACGCAGGCGCGGTTTCCTGGCTAATGATTATACAATAATTTAATTCAGTAATAGCAAGGTCTACCTGGAGCTTTACTTTTTCGTAGGACTTAAAGCCCTTGATGTAATTTATGTTGATGATGTATTGCCTGTTTGCCCGGAAAAAGATAGAATCATCCAAATCTTCCTCTAACTCACCAAGGTTTTTATCGACGAGATATTTTTTACCCCATTTGTCGACGACATACACGATCTTATTTTCAGTAAAAAACAGGACAATGTCTTCCAGGCGCAAAGAAATATTCTCTAATCCTTTTTTTACAATCAATCGTGTTTTTTTCCTGGTATTTACGTATTGAACCAGGTTACTGATAGACGGCTGGTTGCTGAAATGCTTTTCCAGTTTTTTATATTTACTGATTGCTTTTTGCAGCTCATGCTCACTGACTGGCTTAAGTAAATAGTCAATGCCGTTATATTCAAAAGCGTTCATCACAAATTGATCATAACCCGTAATAAAAATAACTGGCGTTCGGATTTCAACGTTGCTAAAGATCTCGAACGAAAGACCGTCTTCGAGCTGCACATCGCAGAAAATAAGATCCGCTTCAGGAGCGGTTAGAAAATATTCTACGCTTTCGCGAACGCTGGAAAGCTGGGCCACGACAGTCACGTTAACGTCCATATTGAGCAGAACGTTGATGAGGCTCTGGCGGGCTGTTTTTTCGTCTTCAATAATAATTGTTTTTAACATGGCTTAATTTTTTAATGATTCTTCCTGGCGTATCAACGGCAACCTTACGGTAAATTCCTTTTCTGAGTTTTCAATTACAATATCCTTGTTGCAAAGCATTCGATAACGCGCACTTAGATTTTTCAGGCCGATGCCGGTTGAGTTGACCAGGTAAGGTTTGGGTTTTACATTGTTGCTCACTCTTAAGTATGAGTGATTCATTGCAATTTGAATATGCAACGGGTGATCATGGTTGAATTCATTATGCTTAATAGCATTTTCTACCAGTAGCTGCAAAGCAAGAGGTGGAATCATGATCAACCTGCCATCCGTTTCCTCAAGCCTGGTTTGCAAATTCAGTTTGTCGTCGTGTCGGATTTTTAGAAGGAAAAAATAACTATCGATGAACTCCAGTTCTTCGCATAGTGATATAAGCTCGTTGTGCTTGTTGATCAGGAAATATTTATATACCTGGGCCAGTTTATTGTTGAATAAATAAGCTTGTTGAGGATTGTTTAGGATGAGATGATTTAGCGTGTTCAGTGAATTGAAAATGAAATGCGGGTCTAGTTCATTTCTGAGCGCCTCGAGTTCCGCTTGCGAACGTTCCCGATCTAATTGCCTTACAATTTTGTTATCGAGCTCTCTCTCTTTGTTTAAAAATAAAATCTCATACACAAGAGTGAAGACGATTATCGCCAAGCCGCACACGAGGTTAAATTTAAGAAGGCTCCTCCAGGTAAACACGTCGGCCGAGAGATAGAACCAAATGATCGTTGATATGGTCCCAACTGTACAGCCGTATAAAAACGAAATGCCGCAGAAAGAAGCAATCTTTCGAAACGGGTTGTCACCGATCGTCGAGTGACCTCTGAGTTTGCTGTGTATCCAGTTAGACCCTTTCCATATGCACAATGAGGTAAAAACGAAATAGGCGTTGGCTGCAATCAGCTCCAGTGGTGAATAAAGAGAGTAGGTTATGATCCCGGAAACGATCGGTATCACGATCCCTAATAAGGGGATAAACAAAAGTCTCATGTACTTGTCACGGATCATACAGCAGTGGCCCTTAGGTTTAATTTTTCACGATTGGGCTGGGATTAAAAACTAATCATCAAAACGAACAATTACATCAAATCTATTTGTCCTTCCTGTTAACCTCTAGCAAATAATTATTCGTGGACGTATAGAGGTACGAATGGTTGAAGGGAAACAATCAATTTTTTTGCCGATGTAGTGAAAGAATATACTAAGAGGATTATTCGGTTTTTAATAACGCTGCTTCATTTATCAAAATTCATGGTTGGGTAAATAAGCTGTTGGAGACATGAAGCATGTTGAGTGATATTGGTGCCTTAGACTTGATTTTTCATTGTTCATCCTGCAAAATTACATGCTAATGAAAAAATTATTTTTACTCACTGCTTTTTTATCTCCTTTTCTTTTTGCAGTAGCCCAGGACCGGGTGGTAACCGGTAAAGTCACCGATGAAAACGGGTCTCCGGTGGCTAACGTGTCAGTAATCATCAAGGAGACAAAACGCGGCACCACAACGGATGCCAGCGGAAATTTCTCCATTTTGGTCGACAGCCGGTCTCAAAGGCTTTTATTCTCGTATACCGGAAAGGCAACGGAAGAACTATCGATTGGGAACAAGTCGATAATAAATGTGAAACTAAAAGCCGGCGATGGTAGCTTGTCTGAAGTCGTCGTGGTGGCGTACGGAACCCAGTCAAAGAGAAAAGTTACCGGGGCCATTTCAAAAGTGGAAGGAGCCGAATTGGAAAACAAGCCTTTCACTTCTTTCGAACAGGCCCTGCAGGGCAAGGTGCCGGGACTGCTTTCCATGTCGCCAACCGGCCAACCGGGAGGCCTTCAACAAGTGCGCATTCGCGGCATCGGTTCTATTACCGCAGGCGCATCTCCACTTTATGTTATAGACGGTGTTATTGTAAACACCGGCGATTTCTCACGATTGAGTAATACATCAAACGCTCTTGCAGGCATAAATCCCAATGACATTGAAAGTATAAGTGTATTGAAAGACGCGGCTGCCACGGCGCTATACGGATCAAGAGCAGGGAATGGAGTTATCTTGATCACAACCAAAAAGGGAAGGCAAGGCAAAAGCAAATTAAGAGTTGACGCTGAAACCGGCTTTGGTAATACAGCGTTCTTTAATGACCAGGCAAAACCACTGAACCGCGACCAATATTTCGCATTGACCAAAGAAGGACTCGTCAATGCAGGGGCTACGCAGGCGCAGATCGATAATGCGTTGGCTTCCCTGGGCTATAACAATTCGTATGATGAAGATTGGGTCGATTTGGTAACACGCCAGGGAACGACAAACAATATAAACGCTTCTCTCTCCGGCGGAGATAGCAAAACAACATTCTTCACATCCGCGGGTTTCTTTGATCAAAAAGCAGTGATCATTGGTTCCGACTTTCGCCGTTACACAGGCACGATAAGCATTAAACACAGACCAGTTGAAAAGTTGACAATAGGCATGGATGTTACCGGCGCGTACATTCATCAAAATTCACCTGCACAAAGCAGCAACTTCAGGAATCCCGTGATTGATGCGTATAGTTTGCGGCCTTCTCAAAATGCTTACAATCCTGATGGCACCTTAAACATCAGCGCGTCAACTTTTAACCAGTTGTACAATCCACTTGCTATTGACCAGTACGATTACACACAGCTAAACAATGTAAAGCTCTTAGCGAATTTTTCTGGTGAATACCAGTTTTACAAAGACCTAAAGTTCACATCGAGATTTGGAATTGACTACTTCGATCTTGAGGAGCTCTTGTATTACAATCCATTTTTCGGAGACGCTAGAACTACTGGCGGACGTGAATCCAATTTCAATACGAGGGTATCCAACTGGATCTGGACAAACCAGCTCAATTACCATCATGATTTCCTCAATCGCGACCTGAGCCTTGATTTTCTAGCAGCATACGAAGCACAGAAATCAAAGCAACTAAACATTTCGGCCACCGGTACCAGTGTGCCAGCGACGACCGCTATTCCTTTGCCAGTTCCAAGCGCCCCAACTACTGCCAGCGCTGCAAGGGCTGATTATTCTTTTAACTCTGTTCTTTCACAACTACAATTAAACTACAAGAATAAGTACACGGCATCAGGAAGTTTTCGCAGGGATGGTTCCTCTCGTTTTGGAACTGATCTAAAGGATGGAAACTTTTGGTCGGTGGGTGCAGCCTGGAATCTTGACCAGGAAAGTTTCGTGAAGAATATTGAGTTGATCAGTGCACTCAAGCTACGAGGATCATATGGAAAAGTAGGTAATGCTGAGATCGGAAACTATGCATGGCAGGGCACGTACACATTTGCTTCTCCGTATAACCAGTTGCCGGGTAGTGCTCCCAACCAGATCCAAAACGATCAGCTGACCTGGGAGGTACATAAGCCTCTCGATATAGGCGTTGATGTCAGTATATTAAAATCCCGCGTCAGCGTAACCATAGACTATTACAATCGCAATACGTCTTCACTTATCCAGGCACAGCCATTGTCGCTGACATCGGGATATTACAACGCTACGACAGGATTAGCTACAGTCAATGCAAATATTGGCACAATGGTAAATAAGGGTTGGGAGTTTGAAATAAATGCCACGCCAATTAAGACGCAAAGTTTTACATGGTCATTGGGAGTCAATATTTCATTGAACAAAAATGAAGTGACCAAGCTGGCAAATAACAATGCAGATATTTTGTCGCTTCCTTTTGTACGACGGGTTGGAAAGGACTTTCAATCCATTTACACTCGCTTGTGGGCCGGTGTTGATCCCGCAACCGGAAATCCGCAGTGGTATATCGATGAAACCAAAAAACAAACTACAACAGATGTAACGAAGGCGCAAAGAGCCATCATTGGAAGCACTTCACCTAAAGGATTTGGAGGTTTTTCATCTGTATTCTCCTACAAGAATTTCACGCTGGATGCTGAATTCACTTATCAGTACGGCAATCTTGTTTATGATAACTGGGGATTTATTACGTGGAGCGATGGATTTCTTCCTAATCTGAACAGGATTCAAAAGCAATTGAAACGTTGGCAGAAACCTGGTGATATAACCGATGTTCCAAAATATGTTTACGGCGGTGCCATGAACTCCAACTCGGAATCTTCAAGATGGTATTACAAGGGTGATTTTATAAGGCTTAGGGATCTTACACTTTCGTATGACCTTCCGAAAAAAATTACTGACCGAATCAAAATGAGCAGCGCACATTTCTATGTTCGTGGTACAAATCTCTGGACGAAAGCGTTCGATGATAACATCACGTTCGATCCTGAACAGCCAATTAACGGAACGAATGATTTTCAGATATTGATTCAACGAACCATTTCATTGGGAGTGTTGCCATTGGATGTCGGCAACCATTTAATTAAAAAAAATTTAAAAATAGACCGATGAAAAAGATATTATTTTTTGTTTCATTAGTTGTCATCATTGCGACATCATCGTGCAAAAAAAAGTTCCTGGACCTTTTCCCTTATGACCAGGTACCGCAGGATAAGGCAATCATTGATGAGGCAGGTATGCAGGCCGCTGTAAATGGCCTATATGCGCAATTGAGAAATACAAGTCTTTTCGGGCGATCGTTGCCTTTGTATGGAGAAATCATTGCCGATAACGTTTTTATTTCCACTCAAAATTCTAACAGGTATATTGCCGAATTTAATTACACGTATACAAATACAAACGCAGACATGCTGGGAACCTGGGGTGAGGCATACAAGGCCATCTTGAGGGCAAACAACGTTATTAATTCAACCGTGGCTTCCAGCGCCAATGCGAATCAGTTAAGAGGTGAGGCATTGACCATGAGAGCACTGATCTATTTTGAGCTCGTCAACTGGTATGCAAAACAATACGTTGTTGATCCGAATGCTGAAGGTGTGCCTCTTTTGCTCACCTATGATCCTTTCGCAAAACCAAATCGGGCAAAGGTTTCAGAAGTGTATGTGCAGATTGATAAAGATCTCAATGATGCGTTAGGACTTTTGAATGCAACGAAAAATTCTTCATACGTTACGAAATATGTAGCCCGTGCATTACAGTCGCGGGTTGCATTATTTAAAGGTGATTGGGACGGCGCAAAAACAGCGGCTTTGGATGTCGTAAATAATGGTGGATATACATTGGCTGCGGCGGCGAATCTTTTCGCTTATTGGAAGAATGCTGCGCCGACTTCTACCAAACTGGAAACGATTTTTGAAATCACTAACGATGCCGTGAACAACAACGGCACGAATGCACTCGCTTACTTCTATGACCAGGCAGGTTATGGAGATGCGATAGGCAGCGATGACCTGTACAATCAATACTCAGCAACCGACGCGAGGCTGGGATTGTTCATCACTGGCGTAAGAGCAAGTCAAACGGTACGCATTGTGAATAAATATCCGAATACCAGCAACGCTGCCGACAAGGATGATGTAAAAGTGATTCGTTATGCGGAGGTCTTATTGACACTGGCGGAAGCTTATTTTCACGCGAGCGACGAGACAAATGCGCTGCTCTATTTAAATAAGTTTGCCAAGCAAAGAGATCCCTCATTTGCAGGGTACGCATCTACTGGCTCGCAGTTGCTGGATGATATTATGCTCGAAAGAAGAAAAGAGCTTGCGTTTGAAGGAATGCGCTATCTCGATCTGCAGCGGCTAAAACGCAATGTGGCAAGAGTGAATATCAATAATAACTACATTGGCATAACGCCGTTGACATTGCCTGTGGATAATTTCCGCAGAATTTTTCCCATTCCGCAAAATGAGCGAGATGCCAATGCCGAGATTAGCCAAAACCAGGGATATTGAGGTGATTTTTTGAACAATATTTTGAGACGAACAAGCGTTGTTGCCTTTTAAATAAGAAAATTAACGCTTAAATAATCCTTTTATATACTTCAGTTTTTTATGAGCAGCACATTTTGGAGTGTGCATGTCCTGATTTAGGATACTAATCTTTAAATTAATGTTTATGAAAAAATTACTACTGCTAACTGTAATGATTGTTGCATGTTGCTCTTTTGCGTTGGCACAGCAAGTCGTTACCGGAAAGGTAACGGACGCAAATGGCATGCCACTGGCTGGCGTAAGTGTAAGCGTCAAGGGCGGTAAAAGAGGAACAACCACTGGCCCCGACGGGCAGTTTAGTATTTCTGCTGCACCTGGTGCGGTGTTAGTTTTCACAAATATTGGCTTTGCAGATAAAGAGGTGTTAGTGGAAAATGTTTCTTCGAATGTGATCCTGGAACAATCACCCAGGAGCATGCAGGAAGTGATTGTGACAGGATACAACACCCAAAATAAAAGAGCAGTTACGGGTTCTATCTCCAAGCTATCAGGTGATGAGGTAAAATCGCAGCCCTTGGGATCTTTTGATAAGATGCTGCAAGGAAAAATTCCGGGTTTATTATCCCAATCACAAAGCGGCCAGCCTGGTTCCCCTGCTGTGGTCACGATTCGCGGTGTTGGTTCCATTAACGGAAGCACCGATCCCTTATATATCGTAGACGGTGTGGAAATAAATTCTGGTGATTTTCAATCCATCAATCCCTCCGATATTGAGTCATACAGCGTGCTGAAAGATGCGTCGTCCACTTCCATTTATGGTTCCAGGGGTGCTAACGGTGTCATTGTGATCACAACGAAAAAAGGAGTATCTGGAAAAACCAGGATCGATTATGATTTTCAGTATGGCTACACCGAATTGCCGCACGACAGGCTAAAGCTGATGAACTCAGCGGAAAAGCTTCAGTACGAATTTTATGACCGCCCCGATTATGGAACCAACCCGTTCAGTTGGTCGCAAGCTGAAGTAGACAGCTTAAGCAAATTAGACTTCAACATAAAAGATGTTCTTTTTCAAAAAGGCATTACGCAACAGCACCAAATAAGCGCATCAGGTGGGAATGATAAAACACATTTCTATTTATCAGGTTCCATCTTTGACCAGGATGGTGTAGTCATTACAACGGGATTGAAGCGCTATACCGGTCGCGTAAATATTGACAACTCTTTTGGCAATTTTAAAGTTGGGATAAATAGTACACTGGGCTATTCGAGGTTCATCGGTACGCGTGAAAATGATCAATATATTGGAAGCCCGCTGAACGCCATTCGCTGGTACAATCCTTACATCAGCTTGTACGATGCAGATGGGAATTACCAGATCGATTATTTGCAAGGGCAACCCAATCCACTGCAGGAACTGCTCGAAAACAATGGGAACGACGACCAATTGAAAGGTATAGGAAATGCTTTCATTGAATTCAATTTGCCGTGGGTAAAAGGGTTGAAGATAAGAACGAACTGGGGCGCGGATTTTACTCAGGATGAAAGTTTCACCTACCTTGACAGGACTACCGACCAGGGCTCGCAATCACAGGGCGGCAATGGACAAGTAAGCAGAGCTTATGCAAAGACATTTCGTTACCTGGGAACGACCTCAGTGACATTCCAGCGTACGATCGGAGATCATGATATAAACGCTTCTCTTTACAATGAAATCATCCACAGCCAGAGCGAAAGCTTCGCGTTCAATGGATTTGGACTCGTTGGTCCTTTTAAAAACGAGGCAGGTATTACTCCAGGCACTGCAACCAATGGATATATACCTACGGTTGGCGGGGGCGGGACCGAAAGCGGGTTAGTTTCATTCTTTGCAGACGCAGTGTATGGTTATAAAAGAAAATACTTTATTAATGCTGGCGCAAGACGAGATGGATCATCCCGGCTTTCAGAAGATCAGCGATGGGCAAATTTTGGCCACATAGGCGCTGCCTGGATAATGTCCGAAGAAAACTTTATGCAAGGCGTACGCGGATGGTTGAATTCCTTAAAGGTGAAGGCCAGCTATGGCTCATCTGCAAATCAGAGCCTTCCCAATGATTTTATAACTCGTGAGTTATTCGGGCCTAGAGTTTACAATGGCGTCGGTGGTCTTGTACTCGCTAATCTTCCAAGAACATTGACGTGGGAGAGAAAGGTAGAATTTAACACCGGTGTTGAATTTACCATGTTCAAAGCAAGATTGGGAGGAACAATTGAGCTGTACAGTAACACTACAAAAGATCTTTTCCTCGACAGGCAGTTGTCCCGGACTTCGGGCTCTCAGTCTATAACCAATAACCTTGGCAAATTGCAAAACCAGGGAATTGAAGTTTCTCTAAATGGAGATGTGATCAGGACAAAAGATTTTACGTGGAGTCTTGAAGCAAACTACACGTACAACAAAAACAAATTGCTTGATCAAAATGGTCAGCAGGATAACGTAAACGGAATATTCA
>VBAU01000410.1:472-4563 GCA_005883855.1 Bacteroidota bacterium | reverse complement strand
GGAAGAAAAGGCAAAACAAATAGCCGAAGAAGCCAGTAAGAAATTATTGGCAAACCCGGTGATGGAGTATTACGAAATAGAAACCCATAGCCATTAAGGAAATTCTTCAGACAGGCTGTCCGTCGAGTTCTATTACCTGATCGCACATTAACCATTCATGAACAAAAAAGACAATCCAGGCCTAAGTTCCCCCTTTAGAGGAACTGCCGGCATGTTGTATATTGTTCCTACTCCCATCGGTAATTTAAAAGACATCACCTTGAGAGGCCTGGAGGTTTTAAAACAGGTTGATCTCATACTTGCTGAAGACACTCGTACGACTTCAAACCTGTTGAATCATTACCAAATCACAAAAGCACTCTCTCCCTATCACCAGCACAACGAACACCAGGTCTGGCAACATCTCGTTCACCAGCTGATGGATGGAAAGAAAATAGCGTTGGTTACCGATGCCGGTACGCCTGGGATTTCTGATCCTGCATTTTTATTAATCAGGGAATCGATCAAAGCGGGAGTGAAAATCGAATGTCTTCCAGGTCCGACAGCATTTGTTCCCGCGCTTGTCAACAGCGGCATTCCTTGTAACCGTTTTGCGTTTGAAGGTTTTTTGCCTCTCAAAAAAGGCCGGCAGACGTTATTAAAGGAATTGGTTGAAGAAGACCGGACCATGATCTTTTATGAATCACCACTACGGTTGACCAAAACTTTGCGGGATTTCATTCAATATTTTGGCGCTGACAGATTGTGTTGTGTGAGCCGGGAACTGACCAAGATGTTTGAGGAAAATAAGCGAGGTACACTCGAAGATGTTTTCAACTATTTCAAAGAAAAAGCTGTCAAAGGAGAGATCGTTATCATAGTGGAAGGCCGCGATAGCTGACCTTCCCGTTTAAATAGCTCAAATCTTAAAAAAAATTTATAATTGAGGCGTTTGCAAGGATCAAGGCTAATCTGGCATTATTTTTCCTCAGCATGTGACTAAACTTTACAATTATGAAAACCACCTGTTATTTTCTTTCGCTCTTTTTGTTAGTCTCCATGTCGGCTTTTTCACAGGTCACAAAAGTGCCCCAAGTCGCCAAAGACAATTTTGCACGCCAATATCCCGAAGCCCGGGACATCAATTGGGACAATGACGTGATTAATGTGAATGTCAGGTTTGAATTGGATGGTGAAAGGATGAATGCAGAATATTCCAACAAAGGGATTTGGAAAAAAACCGAGAAGAGTTGGGATTTTGACAAGCTGCCGGATGAGGTCAAGGATGGTTTTGATAAAAGCAAATATGTCGACCGTGATGTGACTGAAACCGTAATCGTCTACCTGCCGGGCGATGTAGAACAATACCGTTTGAAAGTTGAGAAGAATGATCTTCAAAAAAAGTATTTGTTTTTCGACGAGGATGGAAGGCTGATCCGGGAAGCCATCACTCTTTAACACAGCAGTTTAACAGTTTGCTCAATTTCTGCCGGCACCAATTCTTCGTAATTTCGCCGCTCATAAAATATTCAGATGAAACAAAGGATGATATTGGTGCTATTCTCCTTGTGTCTTGGACTCGTTGTTCTTGGCCAACCTGATCGGTGGCAGCAGCGCGTAAAGTATGTGATGAACATTGACGTCAACACACAGACCAATCGTTTTACAGGAAAACAAAAACTGGATTACTGGAATAACTCCCCGGATACACTAACCAGGGTGTTCTATCATTTGTACTGGAATGCATTTCAGCCAAACAGCATGATGGACAACAGGAGTCGGAGGCAGGGGGCAATTTCCTTGCGAACCGATCGCAACGGCAATGATGTGCCGGACTGGGACCCTAGAATTGGCGATCGAATTCAAAACCTGAAGCCCGAAGAGTATGGGTATCAAAAAATCCATTCGTTGAAAATGAATGGAAGACCGCAATCCTACAAAGTTGAAGAAACCATTCTGGAAGTTAAGCTTGATAAACCTATTCTACCCAAGTCGAAAGTGACCTTCGACATGGAATTTGAAGCGCAGGTTCCTTTACAAATTCGCAGGAGTGGGAGAGATAATCCCAGCACAACTGTTCGATATTCGATGAGTCAATGGTATCCTAAAATGTGCGAGTATGACTACGAAGGTTGGCATCCAACTCCGTACGTGGCTCGTGAGTTTTATGGGGTATGGGGCGATTTTGATGTAAGCATTTCCATTGATAAGAGTTATATTCTCGGCGGAACAGGATATTTGCAAAATGCAAACCAGGTCGGCTACGGATATGAAGATGCTGGCACCACGGTAAATCGTCCCGCAGGAGATAAGTTAACATGGCATTTCATCGCACCGAACGTGCATGATTTTATGTGGGCTGCCGATCCCAATTACAATCACATCTCGAAAAAAGTAAGGAATGGTCTAACCATTCATGTCCTTTACAAAACAGCCGATGGTACAGACGCGCAATGGAAACAAGTGTTGGCAGCGGTGGAAAAGGCATTACCCTTTGTTGAAAAAACATTCGGTCCATATGCCTATAGCCAGTACTCATTTATTGATGGTGGTGATGGGGGCATGGAGTATCCCATGGCAACTTTAATTGCCGGTCCCGGAGCATGGTTACATGAATGGTTGCACAGTTGGTACTATGCCATGTTGGGCAACAATGAATCGTTATATCCGTGGATGGATGAAGGTTTCACGGATTACGCGGGCGGCCGCGTGAGGGCATTCCTCGAGAACCAAGCGTCTTCACCCTTTGGAAATGATTACAACGCCTACTTCAGTCTGGCAAAAAGCGCAAAAGAAGAGCCACTGTCTACTCATGCAGATCATTACAATACAAACTTCGCTTACAATTCCGCTGCATATGGAAAAGGTGCAGCGTTTCTCGAACAGTTGGGATATATCGTCGGGGCACCAGTGCGCGACAAAATCTTGCTCGAGTACTACCGGCTCTGGAGGTTCAAGCACCCGAACGTGCAAGACTTTATTAATGTGGCCGAGAAAGTAAGCAGTATGAAACTGGACTGGTACAAAGAGTATTGGATCTATTCTACAAAAACAATTGATTACGGCATTGACAGTTTGTGGGAGGAGAACGGGAAAACAAAAGTCCGAATCCGGGACTTGGGATTGGTGCCCATGCCAATTGACCTGCAATTAACCTTTAAGGATGGAAAAACAGAACTGCATTATGTGCCGTTGGATCTCATGTATGGCGAGAAGCCAAAGGAAACAGATACTGCCTCAAGAAAAACCTACGAGGCGTGGCATTGGACGAATCCAACTTACACGGTGGAAACGGATCGGCGACTAACAGATATTATAGTTGCGGAGATTGATCCTTCGCAGCGAATGGCCGATATTGACCGGAGGAATAACAGGCTGGAGCTTAAGTGGTGAAGGGTAGACAATTTAAAAATGGTTAAGCCCTCCAAAGGAGGGCTTTCTGATTAGGGCCCATTTTTTTTCGATTGCTCGCCCGAGAAAAAAGTTTAATGTTAACGGTTATACTTTATAGGATTCCCGACAAAAATAGAAGACAATTGTTTCATGACATATACCACTTTCGTGGTATTTTTTTTAAAAAGGTTTAATGGTTAATGGTCTTTTGATGGGCACACTTACCTTCCATAGTATTTATTAACCGCCTCCACCCGGTTGGTGACATGGAGCTTCTCGTAGACATGGTACACATGCTTACGGACGGTTTCTTGTCCAATAAATAGCGCCGCCGCAATTTCCTTATACATTAGTCCGCGTGAAAGCAGCTCCAGGATTTCCTTCTCCCTGTTTGAAAGCACTGCAAGGTCACTGTCATGACTGCCTGCTCCCCCGATTGAATGTTTTTGAAAGGCCGCAACAACTTTGCGAGCGATTTGGCTGCTCATGGGTGCACCGCCCTGGTACAAATCGCGAATCGACTCGAGTAACTTGTTTGGGGCTGTTTTCTTTAGAATATATCCGCTCGCTCCTGCGTTCAGGGCCTCGAAAATTTTTTCATCCTCTTCATAAACCGTGCACATCATAAAATTGGTGCTCGGCATTCGGGGCTTTAGTTCGCGAACGCAGTCGATGCCGCTTTCACCTCCTCCAAGATTGATATCCATTAACACCACGTC
>VBAU01000410.1:0-446 GCA_005883855.1 Bacteroidota bacterium | reverse complement strand
CATGGTGCCCGCACATTTGTAACCATCAGACATCGAGACGATTTCCTCGAGGGCAGAGCGCAGTTCCTTGTTGTCGTCAACAATACAAACACTTATTTCATTCATGAAACAAAGATGAGGTTTGCCTAAGTATTTACCAATACCACTTTTAGGTAATTCGCCCTCCATGTCCTAAAGGGGCGTTCGCGAAAAACTTTTGGATACATAAAGAAGATATTTTTCCATGAAGTATTCCTCGGGGAAAATCTCGAAGATCTCCATGACCCGGGGTTTCGTTCCGCTTTCTTGTATTTCCCGGTCGAGGTTACCTCCCTTGAGACAAATGAGGCCCGATCCAAATTCCGGATTTCGGTCCCGATTGCCATCAGGATCGGATTTCGCATTTTTCAGCAGCGGCTTTGACCACTTCCATAGCTCGCTCAGCGCTGCCACTGCCCTTGACACGG
>VBAU01000409.1 GCA_005883855.1 Bacteroidota bacterium | reverse complement strand
GATATTCAACCCCTGCGGGGTTGGAGTGTTATCTTTTGTTTCCCTCCGATTCTATCGGAGGTTAGGCACATGCAAGCCCTTCGGGCTTTTTCTCGATTACGCCGACGATTTTTGTTTGCTAATAATTGGCAATTACCAACCGTTACAACCCGCCGGCTGGCGGGTCAAACTTCTGTTCAAGCTCAGGAAACTCCCTTCTGGTGGTCAATGACATATTGAATGAGATCTTCGAGACTGATGTCAATTCTTGAGACTGCATCATTTATATCTTCACGGCTGACCTGGGCGGCGAATGAAGGCATCTTTAGTTTTTTCAGCACACTTTTTACGTCCATGCCCTCATATCGCGTAGGACGAATGAGTGCTGATGCGTGGACAAACCCGGACAACTCATCAAATGCATAGATCATTTTCTCCATCCTGTTTTGTGGTTCCACTCCGAAATAACGTGGACCATGCGAAGCGATGCAATGGATCACTTCGGGGTCAATATTTTTCTTTTCCAATTCTTCAATGATAATGCGGCAATGATCGTCCGGGTATTTTTCCCAGTCTGCATCATGAAGCAATCCTGCCAGTTCCCACTTCAATGCCGTGTGGTCATCTGCATTTTCTTTTTCGATGGCCCACGTCTTCATCAAAGCCGCAACTTGTTTCATGTGCAATCGAAGGCGATCATTGGTTACCCACTCATTCAATAATTCATTTGCTTCTTCGATCGGCATGAGATTACCGGCATTTTTTGCGTTACCAAAACTGGTCCGACCGAGGTTATGAGTTGCCATTTATGAATATGTTCTAATATTCTTTCGTAAGCGCGTCCGCAGGAATTCGAAGCAATTTGCTGAATTTGCGGATCATTGTCAGAGAAAGAGGTTGTTTATAATTTAACACCTTGCTTAGTTGGCAATTACCAACTTATTACCAGAGAAAGTTTCAACGCTGACTTGCGATGAGCAAATTCAGATCGGTGTATTTCAAATCAAATCTTTCGCTGAGATAAAAATTAGTGAGTGCACCCTTAAACAAGTAGATCCCGCTTCGCAAATGAACCTTATGCCAAACAAGATTTTCGAATCCACCTTCGTCACCAGCTTCAAGAAGCAGCGGCATCAAAACATTGCTTATTGCCTGGGAAGCCGTCCTTGCAAAGCCAGAGGGAATATTGGGAACACAATAATGTATCACGCCGTATTTTAAAAAGATTGGGTGTTCATGGCTCGTGATCTCAGAGGTTTCGAAACATCCGCCACGGTCAATGCTCACATCAATGACCACGGAACCCGGTCGCATATTACTCACCATCTCTTCCGTCACCACCATGGGTGTTCTTCCTGTTTCGGAACCAAGCGCGCCAACGGCAACTTCGCATGTCTTCAGTTGCTTGGCCAGCATGCGCGGTTCGATTACCGACGTCCACAACCGATGGCCAATATTATTCTGTAAACGCTTCAGGCGATAAACACTGTTATCAAAGACTTTTACCGATGCCCCGAGAGCAAGTGCAGCCCTGGCGGCATACTCACCCACAATGCCTGCGCCGATGATAATAACTTTCGTTGGAGCAATGCCCGAAATTCCTCCCAGCAATACACCCTTGCCATGGTTTGCGGAGCCCAGATACTGGGCTGCGATCAACATGACCGCACTACCGGCAATCTCGCTCATGCTTCGAACAATCGGGTAGGAATCGCTGTCGTCCTTCAAGTTCTCAAATGAGATGGCTGTAACCCGCTTGTCCATCATTTTCTGTAACAACTCCGCTTTCATCACACTTAAATGAATGGGCGAGATAATTACCTGTCCCATCTGCAACAAGGGAGTGTCTTCATCAATCACAGGAGCGCTTTTGATCAGAGTAGGAAGCTTATAAACCTCGGCCCTGTCATACACTATCTTGGCTCCGCTCTCCGAATAATCTTTGTCGCGGAAATGAGCGGCATCACCTGCATTGTGCTCAATCACCACCGTGTGCCCATTGCTAACCAGCACACTTACCGCATCTGGGGTAAGAGCAATACGGTTTTCCTGGAAAGCGGTTTCCTTGGGAATACCAATTTGCATTTGAGCACCTTTGGGCTTTATATCCAGTGTCTCCTCTAAAGTTTCGTAGCTGAAGGAAGTGCTTATTTTCGGTTTCTTCTGGGTCATCAAGTTGGTTGTGCCCGAAGCCATTCCCCGGGCTGGTTTCTGATTACTAGAGTGATTTTAGTGTACCAGCTTAATAACGCCGTTCAACGCCTGTTGTGTCACTCACTTCAACGTCCAGGGTTCTGTTGAGCAGAGATCTAGGTGTACAAGAGTGCGACGCAACAGTAGTTTAATAGAGGTATCAAGGCCGGTAACCAAAAATAACTAATTATCGCCTATCCTAAGCTTTCGAGTTTCGGCGCCGACTGGCTCGATAACCACGTGCAGAGTGTCGTCTGGAAGCAGGGAGGGAATTTTTTCGGGCCATTCCACAAGACAAATGTGATCGCTATACAAGCAGTCTTCCACCCCTGCATGTACCGCTTCCTGCTCATCCTTCAACCGATAAAGGTCAATATGGAAAATCTTTTTCGTTGTGTTGTTTTCAAGAAAGATGTACTCATTGATAATAGCAAAGGTTGGACTGCCCACGACGTCTTTTACCTTCCGCGAGTCGCACATGGCATGAATTAAGGTGGTTTTTCCGGACCCCATATTGCCGTGAAAGGCAATTACCCTGGTACTCTCGGCTATCTTCCATAAAGCGTCAGCAGTTTGTGGCAAGTTGTCCAACCTATAGATCATGTCCATAAGCAAAATTAACTGTGCTTAGCAACGTTGTTGTCATTATATTTTTTCCTTCTGCAAAGCCGCCTTTTATAAATTAGTAATTTTGCAACACAATTTGCAACATGGAAAAGGTACAGTGGAAAATAGAAGGAATGACCTGCGCCAATTGTGCACTCACCATACACAAGTATTTAGAAAAAGAGGGATTGAGCGATGTAAAAGTGAATGCGATTGGAGGCGAAGTATCATTTGAGCTAAATGGTGTACATACAAAAGAGGAAATAGCAAAGGGTATCGAAACACTGGGATACACCGTTGCCGGAGAATCGCAAGTGCCCGGCGGGAGGAAGAAATTCCTATCGACTTCATTAGAAAGATTTTGGTTTTGTTTTCCGTTCACCGTGTTAATAATGCTGAACATGTTGCCTGGCGTTTTGATGAATCCCTGGGTGCAGCTCGTGCTCTGTTTGCCTGTCTACATTGTTGGTATGGGTTTTTTTGGAAAGAGTGCGATAAAGAGCTTGCGGAACGGAATGCCGAATATGAATGTACTGATAGCCCTGGGAGCTACCGCGGCTTTTGTTTATAGTTTGTATGGAACGCTGATTGGCCAGGCAGAGCATTATATGTTTTACGAAACCGCGGCGGCGATCCTTACGCTGGTGTTTCTTGGCAACTACCTTGAAGATGCCTCGCTGCATTCGACGCAACGTGCACTGAATTCACTGGCCAAATCTCAAAAAGTCATGGCCAATATGATTGCTTATGATAATGAACATCACGAGCATGTTTTTGCCGTGGACAATTCCCAATTGAAAGTTGGAGATCTGATTTTGATCAAAAGCGGCGAGCAGGTACCCATGGATTGTAAGATCCTGTGGGGTGATAGTTATGTGAATGAAGCGATAGTCACGGGTGAGAGTGCGGCGGTGCACAAGTATGCAAAAGATAAATTGATTGGCGGAAGCCTGTTGCAGGATGGAATGGTGAAGGCACAAGTAACAGCGGTGGGAGGTGATACGGTTCTTTCAGGAATTATCGACCTGGTGAAACAGGCGCAGGGAGACAAACCTCCGGTTCAGCAATTGGCCGACAAGATCAGTGCAATCTTCGTCCCGGTTGTTATTGGAATTGCTGTTGTGACGCTTGGGGTCAACTGGATAGTTCTTGG
>VBAU01000279.1 GCA_005883855.1 Bacteroidota bacterium | reverse complement strand
CTGGCATTCCACCTTGCTATGGATATATTTGAAACAAGCAAAAATTTTCCGAAAGAAGAAACTTATTCCTTGACTGATCAGATTCGAAGATCCTCCAGGAGCGTTTGTACAAATCTTGCGGAGGCGTTTAGGAAAAAATGATACCGCTCACATTTCATTTCCAAAATTTCTGACAGTGATTCAAAAAACTCAGAGACAAATGTGTGGATAGATTTTTGCCTTGCCGCCAAAATATATACGGACTTCATCTATGAGGATTGGATGTCAAGAAACGAACAAATTGGCAAATTACTAAACCACATGATGAACAACCCCGAAAAATATTAGTTCGACCCGATGATTGCCTTTTGCTTTTTTAATTTAAGAATCTTTCCTTCACACCCACCGACGGCACCATGCATTCGTCCTCCTTTCCAAACCATTTATATCTGTTTCTTGCAATGACATTATAGACCCAATCGCGAATAAATTTCGGAACGATCCAAAAGATCTGCGTCCATTTCCAATACCAGGGTAATTTGGCATAAAGCTTCAACGCAGCGTTTGATTTCATGTATGCCTTGTCGTTTTCAATCACGACAAACGAATCGCTCCGTTGCCAGTTAATGTGATATTGTTCCAGCAATTTTTTCCCCGACTCAGATTGCAGAGCAGCAAACAGGAAAACGTTTTTTTTATCCTGCCGGATAATAAAATTCACCATGCCATTGCAGAAGTTGCAGACACCATCAAACAGAATGATCGGCCTTTTGTAATTCACCCGGCAAAAGTATCAACTCCCGGTTGACATTTTGTTAACAGCGTTGATTTAGGATTTGAGAACTCTTTCTTCTGTGGGAGAACCCTCTCACCACTGCCGTCAGTGGCGCTTCGCAGGGGGAATGTGTAGTTAATATTTGTAAAACTCTTTCATCTTTGCGAGGAACATATCCTTCTTTCTCCTGCTCACTTCCAGCTCCTTGCCATTCGAAAGAATAACACTGCCTCCTTCGCCCCGGAGATATTCCTTTATATGTAGCAGGTTTACGAGGAAAGATTTGTGCAATCGCACAAAGTTGGCGTCCTTCAGCAATTCTTCATACTCAAGGATGGTTTTCGCAGTGCATATGATAGGCTTGTCTGCAAAATGAAAATTGGTGTAACTGCTGGATGCCTCACAAAAAAGCACATCTTTAAGATCGACCACCTGGAAACCTTTTAGGGAAGGAATACACAACTTCATGTCCTGGGGAGAATGTATTTTTTCCACATTGTGCAGCAGCGACGCGACATTGTTGTTAATGTTGTTCAAGGCGATTCTTTTGCTGGCTCTTTTAACTGCTTCCACCAACAAATCCTCGTCGAGTGGCTTCATCAGATAGTCCACAGCGCTGTAATGCAATGCCTGTAAAGCGTATTCATTATACGCTGTAACAAAAATAATTTCAAAATTTATCTCCTTCAGCTCCGCGAGCAGATCAAAACTGTTTTTCCCTGGAAGTGAAATGTCAAGAAAGATAAGTTGCGGGGCCAGCAGCTCGATTTTTTCTTTTGCATCATCAGCATCCGTGCACTCAGCAATGATCTTAATTTCGGGGCAATAGTCGTGTAGCAACTTTTTTAGCTTGTTTATTCCCCTTGGCTCATCATCAACTAAAATGGCTCTTACCATTTTGCATCTTTTAAATATTTAAAGTCAGGGTGGCAAGCGTCCCGGTGTTTTTATCCTCCAATTCGGATTTGTCCGTAATCGTCAGTTCACAATTCATTTTATATTTCTCATTAAGCACGTGCAATCGTTCCTCAATGTTCCTGATGCCAACGGAGCGATGAGTTTTCCTGGAGTTTAGTTTTTGCTCCTGGGACCGCCGAATACCGATGCCATTGTCTTCGATCTGGCAAATCAACTGGGCTTGCCTTCGGTAAAAACGAATGTTCAATTTTTTTTCACCGGGTTGTTTTTGCAGTCCATGCCAAATAGCATTTTCGACGAGTGGCTGTACCAGCATGGGTGCTATATGAATTTCATTTGTTGCCAAGCCGGATTGAACTTCGATGTTGTAAGTAAAGCTGTCAAACCTGATCTTCTCCATTTCAAGATATTGCTGCAGGTGGTCCACACATTGAGCAATCGTAATAAAGGGTTGTCTCGATTCTTCCAGCGTGATGCGAATGAGCTGCGCGAACTTGCTAAGATACCGGCTGGCATTTTGTTTCTCGTCGTGGAGGATCATCTCCTTAATTGAGTTCAAACAATTAAAAATAAAGTGGGGGTTCATTTGCGCATGAAGTGCTTTCATCTCTAGTTCCATCAATTGCCTGTCAATCGTAGCTTTTTCTCTCACCTGGTTCAGTCTCCATTTGTGAACAGCATATGCAGCAACGGCTACCAGTATGACCAATAGGGTGATGAACCACCATGATTGCCAAAAAGGTGGCAGAATTATAATCTCCAGGTCTTTGATTCGTTCCGGCCACTTATTATCGTAAGCATACGCCTTTATTTGGAATTTATAGTCACCCGAAGAAATATTCGTGAGTAAAATGTTTGTTTGGCTACCAGCTTCTATCCAGGTTGAATCTTTCTTGTTCCTTATACGATATGCGAAACGCATGCTTCCAGGATCGTCATAATTAATGGCGCTGAACGAAATTTTAATATTATTCTCATTATGGTTGAGCTTTACAACTGGCGGTGGATAATTGATCACGGAATCGTTGAGAACATCTAATTCAGTAATCTGCAACAATGGTGGCGCAGAAGATTGGAAAGCCGCCTCATATGGAAGCCGGCAAATCTCATTTTCACATGCAAACCACGTTGATCTGTCAACAGGATCGTTGACAAAGAAAAAGCTTGTGATGGGTTTTTCAGGCAACCCGTCTGCATTTGTAAACACAACCCCTTTTTGATTATTCAAGTCCAGGAAGCCGATTCCATTTTTTGTCGCAACAAAGATCCTGTCGTTTAGTAGCGATGGGTAAACAGAGACATTATTATCCGGCACAAGGTTGTCAGGTCTTACAAAAGTTGGCGGTCGATCATCGTTGATTTCTGCAAATCCGTCGTCAGTTACCTTCGTCCAGATATTTCCCTTTGAATCGCTCATGACAATATATCCTTTCATCTTGTTGCGCTGGCCTGGAAGCCAGTTAATCAACCGTTCCATTTTTTGTCGCCCGGGGTCCCACTTTGAAATCGCATCACCGCTAAACCAAACGTCCCCTTTTGCATCTTCTGCTACAACGGCCACTTTATTTACTTTAAAATTTTTGTCTTTGACTTGGGTAATACTATCCAGTTCACCTTTCCCCTGCTTATAATATAGCACCGTATTTACTTTATTGGAGGGTATCCAGACATTATGATTTTTGTCCGTGTAAAAGAAATCGTACTGCATCAATATGGGGCTGTTTGGGAATATATTACCGTAGGAAAAATCTTTCGTATTAAGCCAGAATAAACCTTTGGTGGCAATCCAGAGGCGGTCGCCGCTTGTGGCCTGGATATATCTTATTTTATTATCAGGCACCCCCGTCCCTACAGGCAACCGAACCTTGTGTAAAAATTTATGGGTATTCTTGTCAATCACCAGGATCTCCTTGTCATCCGTTCCTGCAAAAATCTTATCCGCACCAACATATAAACTTGTGATCGAAACAAGATTAGCCGAATCCGGCTCGTCCACGGCAAATGTCTGGATCAGTTTTGGATGAATATTCTGAACAAATATGCCGTTGGTTGTTCCAACCCACAGCCGATGGTGTGCGTCAATAAAAATTGTGGTACAGAATTCATCGGCAAAATATTTTTTGGGTGAACAGCTCACGGTGCATGAGACCGTGTCGATTTGAAAAACGTAAAATCCTTTTGCCATAGAATTAATCGCCCATATATTGTTTCCGAGCCAGGTAGGATTCGACCGCCACCCAATTTCTTTGACGAGTACAAAACAAGCAGGATTGCTTTTCACATAACCATTGTGTAAATCAAAAAATGTAAACGCGTTTTTTACATGGTCAAAGACAAGCACCTTAGACTTTGAGACAAATAATATCAAGTCACGAGTTTTCCTTTGCTCCGAATCAAGTGCACTTAAAGCGGGGTAGCAATCCGACAATTTTTCAAATTTGCTTGTTGTTCTATCATAGACGAGGGTGCCGATCTGGTTTTGCTGAAGCATGTTTCCATTCGGCATTTTATGCAAACGTTGGCCGAATGTCATCCAGTTATTTCCGATATCTTTCGAGGAATAGTAATCAAATCGACGTTTTAGTTTCCCATCCCCGGAGAATATATAGTAACCGGTCTTATTTGAAACGCCGAAATTGCCGTCTTGATCGCGCGAAATGTATCTTGAAGAATTAGTCCAATACTTCAATTCGTCATCAGCGGGAATATCTAAGGTTTTTGTGCGAAGCGTTTTTGTTGAAAATATTCCGGCTCCGCCTGTCATGGCCAGACCCAGCTGCGTGCCTTCAAACAATTGCATGGAAGTAATAGTGTTGTCGACAATTGAGTTAGGGTCATCAGAATGTAGAAATTGTTTAAAAATATTTCCGTCAAACCGGTTCAACCCGCGATGCGTGCCGATCCATGTGTAGCCTGTATTATCCTGCTGCACGCCTGTGACATAGTTATCGCTCAGCCCATTCTTGATTGTAAAATGTAAAAAATCTTTCTCGTCGATGGTCTGAGCTAATGCATACAGGTGCAACGTGACGAATATCCATGTTAGTTTTACGCTGCGCATCAGTTCATGGCGTTGCTTATCTAAAATTACTTGGTTGTTTTCAATAAAAATTGATGCCGCGGAAGGTTTTCATCCTGATGAGCCGTTCCTTGGACTGCGCCCGCCATTCCCTGCATCACTCCAACCGCTGATTGTCTCAGACACATAAAAAAAAATTTATGGTTCCAATCCGATAAAAAAATCTTGCCCGCCACTTATTAGAACCACTTTTCTTTCATTTTTAGTCAAGAGTAATTTCAATTGCAAATACTCCTGGAAACTTCCTGCCCTGGTCACCTATTCATCGCTCCAAAATTTTTATTATGAAAAAGGTTATTCTACTCACCCCAAGCATTTATTTTTTTCTGTTCTGTTATTCTCAAAATGTCGGTATCGGGACAGCGACGCCACAAAACAAATTGCACGTCGCCGGGGGCTTTCGTTTGGACACGCTGACGGGCGTAGGAGGCGCCGGCCTCTTGCGACACGATGCGAATGGAGTAGTTTATGGAATCAAATTCACGGGAAGTGTTTCCGATGTTTTAAGGGGAGACGGCACTTTTGGTGCTGCTCCGGCGTCACCAGCAGGTTGGTCATTGACTGGCAATGCTGGCACTAATCCTTCAACCAACTTCATCGGAACAACGGATGCGCAGCCGTTATATTTCAAAGTCAACAATTCTTTAGCCGGACACATAGATCTTTCGAGCAATAACACAGCATTTGGATTGGGCTCCCTGCCGTCTGGCACGACAGGAGTGACAAACACCGCCTTCGGCTTCAATTCTCTGTCTGCGAATACTACCGGTTATGCGAACACGGCGCAGGGGCATGGGTCGCTGATTTCGAACACAACCGGAAACCAAAATACGGCTATTGGCCTTAGCGCCATGTCGAGAAACACAACGGGCACGCAAAATACGGCCGTGGGAGTTACCGCCCTCTTTTCAAACTTTACAGGATCCAACAACACTGGGATTGGATTTGGAGCCGATGTGACGACAGATGGTTTGACCAACGCCACGGCTATCGGTTTTAATGCCAAAGTGAGCCAGAGCAACTCGCTCGTGTTGGGCAGTGGCGCAAACATCGGTATAGGGACTTCATCGCCCCAAAGCATGCTTCATCTCGCAGGTAGCTTTCGAATGGACACCGTATCAAATGGTGCAGATAGCGGAATACTTAGACACAACAAGAATGGAGTTGTATACAGCCTGAAATTTACGGGTGTGCCCACTGACGTGTTACGGGGCGATGGGACTTTTGGATCAGGTGGTTCGGGTGCAGTAGGATGGCTGTTGAATGGAAACTCAGGTACTGATCCTTCTACGCAATTTCTTGGTACTACTGATGACCTACCACTTTTAGTCAGAGTACATAATTTACCTGCGGGGCTTATCGATCCAGACAATAATAACACGGCTATTGGATTGCTTGCTCTTCATACCAACACTGGCAATGCCAACACGGCCAATGGTGCTTATACGCTCTATTCCAATACGACAGGATATGGCAACACTGCCAGTGGTTTCAGTGCACTGTATTCCAACACCACGGGCACTGGTAATACTGCTCATGGCAACGCTGCACTCATGTTCAATACAACTGGATATTCGAACACTGCCAACGGTTCTAATGCACTTTATTCCAATACCACCGGTGCATCCAATACGGCAAATGGTTTAAACGCGCTTTATTCAAATACTCAGGGGAATAACAACACAGCAAGCGGTTTGGATGCACTTTATTCCAATACGACCGGTATGTCGAACACTGCTGGTGGTGCAAATGCACTTCTTTCCAACACAATAGGTTCGTTCAATACTGCCAATGGTGAAGGTGCGCTTCAATCTAACATTACCGGGGGGTTAAATACAGCCACTGGTGCCGATGCGCTTCATTCCAACAACTATGGACAGTTCAATACGGCTCACGGCGCAAGTGCACTTCGTTCCAACACCACCGGATCTAACAATACTGCCAATGGTTATCAAACATTGCTCGCCAATACAACAGGACATAACAACACTGCCAACGGCGTAAGCGCGCTTCAATCTAACACTGGAGGATCTGAAAATACTGCCAACGGGTCTTCGGCACTATACTGGAACACTACAGGAGGGTCCAATACGGCGACCGGTGTAGGTGCACTTTTTAACAACACGACAGCCTTATACAATACGGCCAATGGATGGAAAGCCCTTTATACGAATAGCTCAGGAGGCCAGAACACCGCTACCGGTACGACCGCACTTTATAACAACACAACTGGCGACTACAATACTGCCGATGGTGATGAAGCACTTTCCAGCAACACGACAGGCTCATATAATACAGCGAATGGCCGCTGGTCACTTTTTCACAATACCACAGGATCTTATAATACCGGCACAGGAAGTTTCGCACTTTGGAATACAACCAGTTCTCAATATAATACGGCAATAGGGTACAATGCAGGTGGTAACTGGGACAACGGATACAACAATGTATTCGTCGGTGCCAACACTGATGTAAATGGTGGGGATTATTACAATGTTATCGCCATTGGCCAAGGAACAATTTGCACGGATGTGAGCCAGGTAACTATCGGAAACGGTGCCACCACTGCCTATCGTGCATATGCCAATTGGACAAATATCAGTGACGGACGCTACAAGAAAAATGTCAAAGAAGATGTGCCCGGTCTTGCATTTATCAACAAGCTACGACCAATCACATACAACCTGGATGCTACCGGCCTGGATAATTTTCTTCACAAAAATCAATCGAAAGAAAAACAATTGACCGGTGCCGCAAAAACTAACATGGATAGGGCAATGAAGGAAAAGGAACAGGTCAGGATTTCAGGATTTGTTGCGCAAGAGGTAGAGAAGTCTGCGAAAGAACTAGGGTTTGATTTTTCAGGAATAGATGCTCCGAAAAATTCAAATGATGTGTACGGTCTGCGTTATGCTGAGTTTGTCGTTCCGCTGGTAAAAGCGGTGCAGGAACAACAAAAGATAATTGAAGATCAAAATAAGAAGATAGATACTCAACAGCAACAGATCGTTCACCAGCAGCAACAGATCGACGCGCTGATAAATGACGTGTCAACACTCAAAGCAAAAATTAATCACTGATTCCGCTCAAAAAAAGTTTATGAAAAAATTTTATTTTCTTTTGCTCGCCGCTCAGGGCTCATGGCTCGCCGCTGTTTCTCAGAATGTGGGAATTGGTACAACTACCCCGCTCAATAAGCTCCACGTTGCTGGCGGCTTCCGGCTCGATACATTAACAGGCGTAGGGGGCAACGGAATTTTAACGCATAATGGAAGTGGCGTAGTCTACGGAATAAAATTCACTGGCAATGTGAATGACGTATTGCGCGGTGATGGAAGTTTTGGCGCAGCACCAGCGGGCCCGGCGGGCTGGTTGCTTACAGGCAATGCAGGAACTGATCCATCCATAAATTTTATTGGCACTACTGACGCGCAACCGCTTTTATTCAGAGTAAATAACTTGCCTGCCGGAGGTATTAATCCGACACGCCTGAATGTTGCATTAGGATTTGGTTCGCTCAGGTACAATGCAGGTTCGTTCAATACTGCCATTGGTAGTGGCGCACTCGCTGCCAACACTTTCGGTGGGGGTAATACAGCCAGCGGTTTAGCGGCCCTTACTTCAAACACCAATGGCTCTGACAACACCGCCAATGGGGGTGGTGCACTTTATAATAACACTTCCGGCGAGGGCAATAGCGCAGTGGGCACCGATGCACTCGCTGCCAATAAGACCGGTTTTTATAATACAGCGTTGGGTTACTCGGCAAATGTCACCTTCGACAATCTGACGAATGCAACTGCAATTGGCTATAATGCCAAAGTGAGCCAAAGTAATTCAATCGTATTGGGAAACGGATTTACGAATGTAGGCATTGGAACATCTTCTCCTAATCTATCTTCTCTACTAGATCTTACTTCAAATTCAAAAGGGCTTCTTATTCCCAGAATGACTACCGCAGAAAGAAATGCAATTTCATCTCCTGCCGTAGGGTTATTGGTGTATGATAGTTCGTTGAATTCATTTTATTATCATAATGGTACGTCATGGAATCAAGTTGCTAGTAGTGGTGGTGCTTCTTCGAATGTTTGGCTGTTAAATGGGAACTCTGGAACTGATCCATCTATAAATTTTATTGGTACCACGGATGCACAACCGCTCCTATTCAGAGTAAAAAACCAGCCTTCTGGAATAATAGATTCTGCAAATGGAAACACAGCTCTTGGGTTTAAGGCTTTTTTCTCGAATACCACAGGGGCCTGGAATACAGCGAATGGTTCCAATACACTTTATTCTAACACGACAGGGCACAACAATACTGCAATTGGCTTTAGCGCACTTTACGCTAACACTACGGGTTCTGAAAACACAGCCATCGGCAATGCAGCACTTATATCTAATAGTACAGGTTCCAAAAATACCGCACTTGGGGATGGAGCGCTTATATCTAATACTGGGGGAAATAACAACTCTGCCAGCGGATATCAAGCACTGAATTCAAACACGACAGGCAATTACAATACTGCACATGGTTATTTCGCGCTTTACTCAAGTACTACAGCTTCCAATAATACCGCGAATGGAGCCAGCGCACTTTTCGCCACCACCACAGGAAGTAACAACACTGCTATGGGCTCGAGTGCACTTTTTGCGAATACCACCGGTTTTTCAAACACTGCTAACGGCAATGAAGCACTTTATTCCAATACCACTGGATTTGGAAACATTGCCATTGGGGCTCGTACGCTGCATTCTAATACCATTGGTGATCGCAATACCGCGATCGGATTAGATGCGCTTTATTCAAATTCCACAGGATCCATTAACACAGCCATCGGTCTAGATGCACTTTACTCAAATACTACAGGAAACAACAACACCGCTAACGGTGCTGGTGCTCTTTATTACAATACCACGGGATATTTCAATACTGCGACTGGGGATGGAGCACTTAACTCCAATACCACTGGTTATCACAACACGGCGATCGGGGCAAACGCACTTGAAAGCAACACGACAGGGTATTTCAATACGGGCAATGGTTCCGGTGCACTTCTTCGTAACACTTCGGGTATCAACAATACCGCTAGTGGGTATCAGTCGCTTTCTTCAAACACCATAGGGTCAAACAACTCTGTCAATGGTTATCAAACACTTTATTTTAACACCTCAGGTAATTACAATACGGCGAATGGTTCTCAAGCCCTTTATAACAATACCACAGGAAGCCATAACACGGCCACTGGCTATCAATCTCTTTATACAAATACGACGGGAATTAACAATACTGCTAATGGAGGTTCGGCTCTCAATTCGAATACCAGTGGCGGCGGTAATACGGCGAATGGCTTATCAGCGCTTTATTCTAATACAACAGGCAATGCCAATACGGCTGATGGAACTGATGCACTTTATAACAATACAACCGGTCAATCAAACACATCAATAGGGTATTCAAGTTTGGCTAACACAACTCAATCGTGGTATAATACCGCAGTAGGTTATAGTGCCGGAACTACTTACGATAACGGATATAACAATGTATTTGTCGGTGGCAACACTGATGTAAATGGCGCCGACTACTACAATGTAATTGCTATCGGGCAGGGTACCATTTGCACAGACGTGAGCCAGGTTACCATTGGCAACAGTGCCACGACTGCTTACCGAGCGTACGCCGGTTGGACAAATATCAGTGATGGACGTTATAAAAGAAATGTCAAAGAAGATGTTCCGGGTCTTGCGTTTATCACCAAGCTACGACCCATTACCTATAATCTTGATGCGGCCGGGCTAGACAATTTTCTTCACAAAAATCAAATGAAAGACAAACAAATGAGCGCTGATGCA
>VBAU01000404.1 GCA_005883855.1 Bacteroidota bacterium | reverse complement strand
TAACTTTAAAGGAGCTGTTATGTAATTCTCTGAAATCTCAGCACATTCTGATTATAAATCGTGACGACAGCGTCGTGTCACCCTTGAGGTTACTGACTCATTTCTTCCACCTTTATAAGCTTGTAAGAAATGGATTCTTTTGAAAAGGAGATAAAAAATTCAATCCCTACATATTCACCGCGGTATTCATATAAAAAGATGAGATCCTTTTTTTCCAGCATGATCCCGGTGATAGTGCTCTCGGTTTCATTATAACTATAGGTGATCAATTGTTTTTGATCCGGAAATATCCTGGGTTCGTAGTCCGAGTAATAACTAGAATTTTTGTTGCGCATTGTATAATTAATAAAGCAAGGTAAACATTTTCAAGTTCAGGACACTGTTATAATTGGAAACTACAATATTTAAGCTGGTTGCCCTTCAGGCCGCCTCGATGGTGCTGAGAGCAAGCTTTTCTTCCCTGCCTTTGAGTTTTATTTCACCCAAAGAAATTTTTTTGAAACCGTTCATGGGCATACGTCGCAGCAATTCGGACGACATGATGATGTTTACATTGTGTTTATTACATTCTTCCTGGATCCTTGATGTGGTGTTTAATACATCTCCCGAAAAGACAATATCCTTTTTAATGATCCCAATTTCTCCTACAGTAGCCTCGCCTATATGCACGCCAGCCTTGAAGGAAGGAATAAGCCCATACTCGTTGAGATAATATTTTTTTCTTTCTACCAGCGCCTGTTGTATCGAAAAGAAACACAACAGACAATTGTTTCCTGACAATCCCTTTTCAACTGGCCAGCTAACCACCACCTCGTCGCCAACATATTGATAAATTTCTCCCCGGCTGTTCATGATAGGCTCCGTAATGTCAGCATAAATTTCTTTCAGCAGCTTAAAAAATTTATTACTTCCTGTTTTTTCGGCAATTGCTGTCGAAGATTTAAGATCTAAAAACATAAAGATCCTTTCTTCTTCCCGCGGATGGTAATATTTTCCTGTAACAAATTTCCAGAGTATGCCTGGTCCGAACTTGTCGCTAACCTGGAGAAGGAATTGCGTGCCTGACATCAAAAACGCCCATACAAACATGTTGATAAAAAATGAGGGAGTTCGAATGTTGAAGAGCACATTTTGCAATGACTTGTTAACAGCAGAAAAAAAACTGGCCGTGAATAAAAAATAAATAAGGTCCATGATAAAAAGTCCAGCTACTGCCAGGGCCAGGTAAGTTATTATAAATATGAGCCCGGAATTGAGAATGCCAAAAGCAAAAGATTTTTTTCTGTAACGAGACCCCATTTTAAATACCAAAAAGCATCCGCCTACGAAACCTCCAATTATCCCCAGGATCATGACGCCTGCAAAATCCTGCCAGAATTCGTAAGAGCCCGCTAACCTTTTGATGGCAATCAGATCACGAACAAAGAAATATTCACTGATGAATGAAATGCATGCAAAGAGTGTCCAGCCGAGAGTGATGGCCATCACTATTTGCATTCTATTCTGATACCTGGTATTTCTTTTCATTGTTGATGGTTAAAGCTTGTTCAAAATTCCATTCACGAAAATCCAAGGCTTGAGATAAGGTACACCTTTTTCGCTGGAGGGGTGGCTCGGACACCGGTACCACTGTGAAACCCGATGGCTGCTCTTACCTTTGATCATGGCAAAAGAAAAACTTCCGGAAATTTGGTTGAGAGGGCCGGTTGAAAATATTCCTTCCTTATTACAACCCGTCGCTCACGCCCTGCTACAGGCAAAGGAAGAAGTGAACGAATTACTCAAAGATTTTCCAAATGAACTCTTGTGGGAAAAGCCTGCCGGTGCTGCATCTACAGGTTTTCATTTGCAACACCTGAGCGGTGTGGTGGATCGTTTGTTTACCTATGCTCAAGGCAGGCAGCTAAGTGAAGAACAATTTACTTCACTGAAATTGGAAGGGGATTCGCAACAAACAAAGACCACTGCTGCGAAATTGGTGGAAGCTTTTAATGTGCAGGTGGATAAAGCATTGAAGGAGCTCGAGAAAATTGATGAACGAAAATTATCTGAACACAGAAGCGTGGGCAGAGCGCAATTGCCTTCCACCATGATGGGTTGTTTGTTTCATGCCGCTGAGCATACTATGAGGCATGTAGGCCAGTTAATTGTAACGGTGCGACTCGTGAAGAATGCAAAACAATAAGCGGCACTCCCCGGAACACAATTTGATGCAATGCCTAATTATAAAAGAGTTGCCCTCATGAAGACAACTCTTTTTAGATTTCAAAACTGATTTTTTTTCAAATATGAGCACCGACGATACTGGAAATACTATTTAATATTTTTTTCCAGCTTATCAAAAGATTCATTCCATCCTTTTACGCATTCATCATGCATTTCATCCGGTATGCCTTCATGCTGGAGTCTCAATTTTGTTGCACCATCCGCTTCTTGTAATTCAAACGTGATTAGGAGCTCTTTCGACCAATCTCCCGGCATACCATATTCGCTCGCTGATTTTATATTTCCTTTTTCATCTGAAAAACTGTCTGTGACAACCAACTTTTTATCAGGAATAAATTCTGTCACCACACCCGTTGACCAATATTCTTTTCCATCAGGACCA
>VBAU01000278.1 GCA_005883855.1 Bacteroidota bacterium | reverse complement strand
TGGCGTAACACCGGAAGACTATTTGTACAGCAGTGCCAGAGATTATCATCACAAGAACAATTGTGGGTTGTTGAAGATTGATTTCATTTGATGATTGAAAAGGTTGCCAGGCTTTGCAAGCCTTCTGCCGAGTCCCAGACTCCGCAGTACGTTCGAAGAGTATTTAATGCAACGTACACTCAGCACACCGAGGGCACATTGGAAATTGACAGGACAATTTTTTCGTTAATAAGCCGTGGGAAGCCTATCATCCCTCACTGCTCTTTTGAAAGATCACCATGGTAAACTAGTAATAGGACTAATATACCAACCAGTAACACCGCAATCGCAACCACCGGTTCAATAAAAATCAATATCAACACTAAAAGTCCAAGTAAAATATAGAGCAGCGTTTTTTCCGATGTAGGTGCTGGTTTTTTTGAAAACAATGATTTGAACTTATTAACCTTACTGCGAACAGCTTCCTTCATGTAAGTGAAGGCTAGTTGCCGTTTTAGCTTTCTCAACTGTTTTTTACTTTTTTGAGCCGCATACATCGCTAGCAAAATGGCCATTAAGGCGGCAGCGGAATTTGGCGGAGTGGATTGACTGAAATTATCTGTCGAATTGCTTTGCAGCTGAACGGCGGTAGAGCTAAATGCCATAACGGTTGGTTTTTGGTTAGGATAAAGGATGGGTAAAGTAAATAAAAATAATAGATAAATGCAAACGGTGAGATTAACAAGTGGTGGGAATACCGTTATTGAGTGGTCTTGCCCGAATAAATGGTTCAAGAATAAAGCTTCTGATGGGCTAAAAAAAAGTTTCTTTGAGATGGCGACAGCGATTGTACGGCTCACAGTAGTGAATTTAAATTAGGTTGAGCCTCACAGCTCCGCTGCCCTGAGTCTTCTGGAAAAAAAGAAAAATTCGAATACTATCAGGAGTCTCCCGAAAAGTCGGACAAGTTGTGACTCCGGATCAAACCTAAAGATTTGGCTAACCCATTCCTGTACTGAATTGTTCTGTTTCTCACGGTTCAGTTTAATATCGCAATCAGTCACGGTTCGTGGAGCATTATCGCCAGCATTCTGAGAACACGAAATCTAAAAGCCGTTTAGGCAATCCTGCTACGTTTGTATTTACTGTAGGTCTGACGTTTTAGCGAGCGAAGAACAATGCGTCCGCTCTTCGGTTTTATTACGACAAGAGAGAGAGAAGCTATTTGTACTTGGGAGTATATAAAGTATTCTCAGGCACTGCCACGTCGGGTTTGCCCTGGTATCTTTTTTCATACAACATGTAGCAACTGCCGAACAACATCGCAATAATGCAAGCTACCTGGAGATAAAAAAGAAATGCAGATGAAGAAACCCAATTATGAGAAAAGTCGCGGTCCTGGACCTTCTGGAGTTCCTCCTCGTATTCCTGTCGATATTCGGCTTGATAGTCCATGATCACAATTTGATTGCAAAAATAATGGTTCAGAATAAGAATCTAAAAATCGTTTTTAACGACCTCTGAAAAAGATTTTTTCTTTTTTACAAAGTGCTGCCAAACCAGGTTGTGCGGATACACGCCATGCAAGACCGCATTCTTTCTCTCCGGGAATACACTTCTGCCCTGCTTCAATAATATCCACTTGGCAAAAGCAAGATGGGCCCGGAAGATGGCAAGAAAATAACCAGCATCGCCCGTAAACAATCCCTTTGTTGCGGAAACGGCGTCTAAAAAAACTCTGAAGGGGATCTTCCACCATTTTTGGGACCATGGCAGGTTCTTCGCCAGCATGATGTGATTGTTACGAAAATTGAGGTAAGTTTTTCTTGCGTTTCCATGCGGTAAAGTGCCCCCGCCGACGTGATACACTACGGATTGCGGGCAACTACTCAATCTATATCCCGCAAGCTGCATGCGCCAGCAAAGATCTATTTCTTCCTGGTGGGCGAAGAAATACTCATCAAAACCGTTCACCTGGTGAAAGACAGATGAGCGAATAAACATAGCCGCGCCGCTTACCCAAAATATCAGCGAAGCATCATCATATTGTCCATGATCTTCTTCACAAACGTCAAACACCCTTCCCCTTGCAAAGGGATATCCGAAACGATCGATCCATCCACCCCCCGCGCCGGCATATTCAAACAACATCTTATTTCGAAAAGAAAGCACTTTGGGTTGGCATGCGGCAAAGTTTCTATCCGATTCCATGAGTTCGACCATGGGGTCCAACCAACCGGGCTTTACCTCAACATCTGAGTTAAGGAGCATGTAATAATCAGCGCGGATGTCTTTCAAGGCTTCGTTGTAGCCCCTCGAAAAACCATAATTTTTTGCTAACCGGATTATTTTAATACCGGCATAATTCCTTTCGATAAACGAAATCGAGTCATCCGCAGATCCATTGTCAGCTATGATTATTTCATAGTTCGAGTAAGTAGTATCCGATACTGATGGTAAAAACTGTTCAAGATATTTTCTGCCGTTCCAATTCAGGATAACTACGGCAACTTTTGGCTGACTAGTCAAAGAAAAGATTTTTTCAAAAATAACAGGTATTAGGACAAAATCCGAATACCGAAATCCGAAAAGTCAAATATCAAATCTCAAATCTCAAATTCCTCAAAGCAAATCAGTTCATTGAACTTTTATTTTCATTTTATGATTATTTGCAACGGAAATTTGTTATTTGTACTTTTCATCCATGTATCCTCAATTCTTTAGTTGGCGCGTTGTACTGGCGTTGGTTGCAATATTGATCGTCAGCGGCACCGTATTCTACTCTCAGTATCTGGCGAATAAGATAGCAAATGAGGAAAAGAAAAAAGTGCAGGAATGGGTTGAAGCAAGTACATCGATCGCCGATCCAGGTAATAATGGCGATACCAGGTTGGCGTTAAGAATCATCCTGGACAACGACGCCATTCCAATCATCTGGACCAATGAAAAAGACAGCATCATTGACCACATAAATCTCGATTCGCTAAAAGTAGTTTCTGATAAAAGTTATGTTCAAAAAAAGCTCGGGAAATTAAAAGCGATCAACGATCCCATCATTTGGAAGGATCCTCTCGATTCAACCCGCATCAACAAGTACTATTATGGTCACACCAGCTTGTTAAATGAAGTGCAGTACTATCCCTTGGTTCAGTTGTTCATCGTAGGTCTCTTTATTATAGTGACACTATTGGCGCTTCGCAGCCGCTATCGGTCTGTGCAAAACCAGGTGTGGGCAGGCATGGCTAAAGAAACTGCTCACCAGTTAGGCACTCCTGTGTCTTCGCTGGAAGGCTGGGTAGAAATTCTAAAGCAGAATGGAATAAACGAAAAAATGGTGCGTGAACTGGAAAAAGATGTAGATCGCCTTCGGTTGATATCGGATCGATTCGGCAAGATTGGTAGTAAGCCTCAATTGGAAGAACGCAATATTGTGAACCAGATCAGCAACATGGTCGAATATGTTCGAAAGAGAGCCGCAGGAAAAGTGAATTTTACCATCAATACTCATGGGGAAAAAGAAATAACCGCAAAGATCTCGGAGCCATTGTTTGACTGGGTTATTGAAAACCTGTTAAAAAATGCACTCGATGCAATGGAAGGTAAAGGCGCCATAACCGTTGATATACGTAACACAGCCGAAAATATCACCATTGACGTCACAGACACGGGCAAGGGCATTAGCAAACAAAATATGTCTCGCGTATTTAATCCCGGCTTCACAACAAAGAAACGTGGCTGGGGGTTAGGTTTGAGTTTGTCGAGACGAATCATCAACCAATATCACAAAGGTGAAATCTTCGTGAAGTCTTCCGAAGTTGGGAAGGGAACTACTTTTCGAATTGTTTTGAAGAGATAGTTAAATTGTTTGATTGTTCGACTGTTTGATTGTTGTGTTGAGCAGAGCGATGAAGAGGAATGTAGGCGGAATCAATATGCCTTGTAAGAGAATTTTTGTCCCCCGATCGACGCTTCATACATCAATCCACCTTTGCCCTGCGTAAACACCATAACTCCATTTCTGTATTTTACATTTGTAGAAGCACCTGCAGTCGCTGCTATTGCAGATGCCTGGGCACTGAATTCAAACTTGTCTTGTTTAAACTTGTTCAGCGCATCGTGGTTCTCAAAAAATATCACCTCCCGATATGCCTGCCCACCGAATTGGAAGCCAACACTGACTTGTTTCATACTTGCTTTTCCAATTGCCTGCCCTTTTTCAAACAATATTCCATTTCCAGCAGCACCACCAACACCAATTCCTCCTTTTCCCACATTGGGAAATATCACATAACCCGCTGCATTGTCAAATAACGAGTGCATTAGGCTATCCACTTTGACAAATGCGGCCTTTGAAGTATGGCAATCCCCAATGAGCTTGCTGTCCTTGGTGGAGTCCTGGGCAAAGACGACCGTAGACATTCCAGGCCCGCACATTACAAGTAATAAGGCTACGACGCGAATAAAATTTTTCATTGTTTAATTTTTTTTAGCGAAGCGGGCCCACTAGCCCTTTCAGAAAAATCGCCACTAAGACACAAAGAATGGACGTTAAGTGTCATTGTCTTCGTGTCTTGGCGCTTTTGTGGCAAAATAAGAACTTGGAGATACCTTTTTAAATTGTGCGGCGGAGAAGATTCGAACTTCCACAGTCTTTCGACCGCTACCACCTCAAAGTAGTGCGTCTACCAGTTTCGCCACCGCCGCGAGGGACTGCAAATTTAGTCGATTAGTTAACATGTGATGATCCTGGGCTGCAAACAATGGAAAAGGGTCCCATGGGAGACTCTGTGTTTCTCTGTGCGCTCGGTGTCTATGTGGTCAATCTTACCACGGAGCCACGGAGGGCACGAAGATTCACGGAGAAGCCTAACAGAGAAATAAACGAGCAGCTCCCGACAAAAATGTACTATCCTCTATAAACAATTTTCCAGATCGTTCCCTTGACGTCATCAGAAACATATATTGCTCCGTCCGGACCCATTGCCAATCCCATGGGGCGGTGTTTCGCTTGTCCCGGCCCTTTCACGACTGCCACTCCCGTAAAACCATCAGCAAATACTTCATACTTGCCCGAAGGTTTTCCATTTTTAAAAGGAACAAAGACAACGAAAAATCCTGCCTGGCTCTCGGGTGCACGATTCCATGAACCATGAAAACAAATGAATGCGCCATTGCGATAATGTTCCGGAAATTGGCTGCCTGTATAAAATAAGAGAGCGTTAGGTGCCAGGTGGCCAGGAAATGCCATGATCGGTTGATCCACTCCTGCGCAGCGGCCTTGCTTTTTCGCATCACCACCGTATTCGGGACCCAGAATTTTTTTATTCTGGAACTCGTCATAGTAACAATAAGGCCATCCAAAATTGGATCCCTTTTTTACAAGGAACATTTCTTCCGCCGGCAATTCAGCGCTTTGCTTGTCATCATACATGTCGGGATAGAAATCATGCAACTGGTCACGCCCATGCTGCATTGCGTACAATTGTTTTTCCTTGCGATTCCAGTCAAGACCTACGATATTTCGGATTCCCGTACAATAGCGTACTCCTTCAGGATACGATTGGTTCAGTTTATTTGCCTTGAATTGCCAAATGCCACCAGCTGTTTCAAGGATGGGACAAGGGTCCTGTCCGCGCGATCCCTTTGTGCGATCCTGCACCTGGCACGCATTGGAAGGTGCCCCGATATTTACATAAATATTTCCTGCATCATCTAATGCAATGGATTTTGAGTTATGCTGCCCGCGATCAACAAGCCCGGTGACAATTTTTTCAGGGTTATTCGGATCGGCGACCTCATCGTTCGCATTGAGCTTGTAACGGAACACTTCCGAATTGGAAGAAGCATATAAGTATCCATTTTTGATTGCGATGCCTGTACCACCATAGTTGCCAAAGCTGGTTGTTTCGTCAGCGATGCCATCACCATTTTTGTCTTTCAATTCGATGATGCCTTTATTTCCGTGAGCATCGGACATCTTTACATAAATATCACCTTTGCTGTTAACAACAAGCTGACGAGCTGGCCCTATGCCCGGAGTAACTTCAATCGCTGTAAAACCACCGGGCAACTTTAATTGCACATCACCTGAGACAGGTGATTTTTTAGATTCATCTTCGGTGCTGTCCTTTTTAGGCTCAGCGGCAGCCGCGGTGTCTTTGCTTGTGTTTTCGGTTTTGGGCGCATTGTTGCCGCAAGCAGTTGCAATAGCAAGCAGCACCCAAAGCGTAATAGCGTAAGAAAAAATCTTTTTCATAAATCTCTGTTTGTAATAAGTGAAGAATTTAGCGAATTGAATCCAGTGCATATAGGAGTGTTTTGTTCTCTTCTGACGTTCCCACCGTTATTCGTAAACAGCCTTCGCATAATTCAACTTTACTTCTGTCCCTCACAACAATGCCCAGGTCCAATAGATTTTTGTAGACAGCAACCGGGTCGTCCATTTTCACCAACAAAAAATTTGCATCACTGGGATATACTTTTTTTACGAATGATAAATTTACTAAAGCCTCAGATAAAATCTCTCTTTCCTTCACGATCTGTTTTATCATCTCATTCACCTGGTCTACTTCATTCAAGGCCTGTAAAGCGAGCTCTTGCGAAGCCTGGTTAATATTGTAAGGTGGTTTGATCTTGTCCATGATACTAATGACGTGTTCGGATGCCACACTGATCCCGACACGCAATGCGGCAAGACCCCACGCTTTTGATAACGTTTGCATCACAACAAGGTTTGGATATTCATTTAACAAAGTGACAAAGGATCGTTGTCTTGAGAAATTTATATAGGCCTCGTCGATCACGACCAAACCAAAATAATTGTTCAGGATTGCCTCGATGTCCTCATGGTGCAGGGAGTTACCTGTTGGATTGTTTGGTGAGCAAAGAAAGATCATCTTAGTATGTGCGTCGATGCCGCGCTCTGTTGCTTCAAGGTCTAGTTGAAACTCCGGCGTAAGTTTTATTTTTTTTACCTGCACATTGTTAATATTGGCACAGACCTCATACATGCCATATGTCGGCGGGCAGATAATGAGATTATCCAACCCGGGTTCGCAGAAGGCTCTTTGCAAAATGTCAATGCACTCATCACTACCATTACCTAAAAACATATTATTGACCGGTATTCGTTTTATTGCGCTCAGTCTTTCCTTTACTTTCAACTGGTGAGGGTCAGGATAACGATTGTACCATTTTGGTAAAGGCGAACCGAGGCTGTTTTCATTGGCATCTAAAAATACCTTTGCCTCTCCGTGGAAATCGTCGCGAGCTGAAGAATAAGGAGTAAGTCTCTTCACATTTTCTCGAACCAGTAAATCGAGGTTAAAGGGCATTTTTAATTCGAATTATTAATTGTTCATTATTGACTATTCTTTCTGATACTAACCGCGTTCTTGTGTGCAATCAACCCCTCTGCGTCGGCCATTAATTCAACCGTTGTACTTATATTGGTCAGCCCTTCCAGCGTTAGTTTTTGAAACGTAATCTTTTTTACGAAACTATCGACACTGACGCCACTATAGGCCTTTGCGTAACCATTTGTTGGCAAAGTATGATTGGTACCACTAGCATAATCCCCCACACTTTCCGGTGAATATTTACCGAGAAATACCGAGCCGGCATTGATGACTTTCTCGGCAATATCGTCAGCATTTGCACACGACAAAATCAAGTGCTCAGGTGCATATTCGTTGATGACGTCCAGTGCATCGCTTCCAGTTTTCACTAGTATGATCTTGCTATTTTCCAATGCCTTTATTGCAATATTCATTCTCGGCAAAACCACGATTTGATTGTCCAATGCTTTGAGCACTTCATCGATTAACAACGAATGGGTCGTAACGAACAATACTTGCGAGTCAATTCCGTGTTCGGCCTGGCTGAGAAGGTCAGAGGCAATGAAACGGGGATCAGCTGTTTCATCCGCATAGACTGCTACTTCACTCGGACCCGCGGGAAGATCGATTGCGACACCTTCTTTCTGCACGAGTTGTTTTGCACAGGTGACATATTGATTGCCGGGTCCGAAAATTTTATGCACTTGCGGTATCGATTCCGTTCCATAGCTCATCGCGGCAATGGCCTGGACACCTCCCACCCTGAATATTTTTGTAATGCCAATCATTTTTGCAGTAAACAAAATAGCGGGATGTAATTTTCCATCGACACCCGGCGGAGAACACAAAACAATTTGTTTACATCCTGCAAGTCTCGCCGGGATGCCCAGCATTAAGATCGTTGAAAATAATGGAGCCGTACCGCTGGGCACATACAGGCCAACTTTTTCAATGGCAATCATTTTGCGCCAGCATTGCACACCCGGCATTGTTTCAACAAACTCATCGGTTCTCATTTGCGCTGTGTGAAATTTTTCAATATTGTTTTTCGCGATACCAATCGCCTGTTTTAATTCAAGAGTTAAGCAATTTTCAGACTCTTCGAGTTCCTTATCGCTTACCCGGAGGTCACCAATATCCGCTTTATCAAATTGCAATGTAAATTTTCTCACGGCCGCGTCACCTTCGTTCCTCACCTCCTGCAACACATTCTTCACAGTTGCTTCTAACAAGGAGGAATCAAATAACGGTCTTTTCAGAATTTCGGCCCAGCTTGCTCTATCGGGATACTTAAAAACTTTCATGGACGCCCCTCCCACCTCCCCGGGGAGGCTTGCTTTTTTTTATTTTCGAAAAATTTGTTCATTTTAATCTTGTTTACTTTTTCACCTCAGGGAAAGGATGGGATGGCGCCTCAGATAATCATTTTCTCGATCGGCACAACTAGTATTCCCTGCGCCCCCGCGGCCTTTAGTTGTTCTATTTTTTCCCAAAACTCATCTTCACTCAACACGCTATGGACGCTACTCCACCCTTCTTCTGCCAGCGGCAATACCGTCGGGCTTTTCATGCCGGGCAGCAAACCAAATATTTTTGCTAGCTGGTCGTTGGGTGCATTCAGCAGGATGTATTTATTCTTTTTTGCTTTCTTGACCGCGCGGACACGAAATAATAATTTATTAACCAATGCCAGCTGTTCGCTGTTTAATTCACGATTCTTGATCACCACAGCCTGCGATTCCAGGATTGTCTCCACTTCTTTTAACCCGTTCATAAATAAAGTCGAGCCACTGCTCACCAGGTCGCATATAACCTCGGCCAAACCTATGCCCGGTGCGATTTCAACCGACCCACTGATCTCGTGAATTTCAGCGGTTATTTTTTGCTCCTCGAGATATTTTTGAAGCAGCACCGGGTAGCTGGTCGCAATTCTCTTGCCTTGCAGAAAGTTGGCTACATAGTCTTCATTCTTGTTAATAGCAAGGGATAATCGGCATTTCCCAAATCCAAGTTTTTCCAAAACTTCCACTTCCTTACATTTCTCATACAACACATTCTCGCCTACAATGCCAACATCAGCTACCCCATCTTCGACATACTGGGGAATGTCGTCATCACGCAAAAAGAATACTTCCAAAGGAAAATTATCACTCTCGGTCTTGAGCCGGTCCTTTACATTTCGCAAGTCAATGCCACACTCTTTTAACAAAGAGATTGACTCGTCGTACAAACGACCCGATTTCTGAATAGCAATTCTCAGTTTCATGTTGTTTCGTTTTGTCACTCGCGAACGTAGCGAGACTTTTCATCACTAAATCCGGGCAGGTTCCTCGCTTCGCTCGGGAAGGAAAAAATAAGGGCTCACCTATCGGTAAGCCCTCTACTATTGTTTATGTTGCTACACAAAACGTCACCGGCTTACCTAAAGGCAAGTATGATGGTGATGCACGTGTACTCTTTGTTTCATTGAGTTGCAAAAATAAACGGGATACCTTAAAATCAAAAATAAATTTCCAATTATTCGGCTGACAAGAAAAGAAATGATCACTACCTTCATTTCAAAACCTTATTATGCGCTTGCCTTTCT
>VBAU01000403.1:1072-2866 GCA_005883855.1 Bacteroidota bacterium | reverse complement strand
ATCTGCGAAGCATGCGCCTCCTTTTTCATTTGGGCATTCAAACCCGCTTGTATTTTTTTCGACAGCCGGTTAGTATTCATAATAAAACATTTAAGTTGTGATCTTCGGCAAAGGTAATCTTTCAACAACTTTAATGCCGTGAAATGCAGAAGCTCGTTGCTGTCTTCACGCAGTTGCAATACAATCTTTTTGCAAGCCAACTCTGCATTAATTTGTCTTTACAAGCGATAAAATAATTATTGAGAAACAAAAATTTTTTCCCAGCCGAGTCTCATCCCCCTGTTGCTATCAGCCATGATTATTGTTCCTTCTGGAAACCCCTGCCGGCATTTCTGCGCGGGACTCCGCGAAATTCATTGCCAATAAGATCAGAAATAAAAAATGTAACGCCAGACTCATTCTCGTGTTCAAAGAATCGGCACTTAAAAATTTCAAAAGGCTAACTTTATACAAAGCATAATAGTCACTTCTAAAATATTTTCTATGAAAATGCCAATCATCGCCATTGCGGTAACACTCATCAATCTTGTGTTGGCAATATTTCTTATTGCACAGCTTCGTCCTGTGTCAGCACAGCAAAAACAGAATACACCAGGTGTTCTTCGGGGACGTTCTCTCGAACTCATAGACAGTTTGGGAAAGGTGAGGGCAACTATACAAATACAACCCGCTTCAGTAGTTAATGGCAAATCATATGCTCAAAATGTAATACTGCGCTTGATAGATACGCACGGTAAGCCCTTAGTAAAACTTGGAGCAGGAGAAGATGGAGCAGGAGGTCTTTACATAGACGATGGAACGGATCATGGCATTCAGCTAATCACAAACAAATCAGGAAATTTTATTCGGATAACAAATGCAGATGGAAAAGAGCAGGTAATCAAACCTTAATTATTTTTTTTCTCCCTATTGCTGTTGGTCGCCTCGCCAACAGTTTAGTCATTTGCTAAGATTTAAATGATCCTCTCGCTCGCAGTCACACACTACTCCCTTATCTTCATTTAAGCCCGAATAACCACGGAGGCATGGAGTGCACGGAGATGCACGGAGTATTCTGGGTTTAAAGCGAGGCCTCCGTGTAACTCTGATTTTATCTATGTGCAGCCGAGCGTCGCCGGGACGATGAATGTTCCGATGCCGAGGTCTTCATAGCGCGGCGAGACGCCGTGGCATAATTTCTGACCTGCTGAACAGGATTACAGAACCCCGCATTGCTGCGCAGCGGAACAGGCGTACAAGTGAGTGACACAACAGGCGCTGAACAGTGTTACAGAAGCCGGTCACACAAAAAATAAAAAATCATCACTCAAAGCGTCATGCGTTTAGTAAATAAGAAAGAAGCGAATTTTAATCTTCACTATTTTTTTTAATGCTTTCTACCACTCAGTATCATCTTCAATTTTTACCAGGACGTGAAACGTCTTCGCAACCTTTTCTTAATTTCAATTAACGGCGACTACTCGTGTAAACCGTTAACCTTGAAACATCATGCCTAATTCGTTTTTGCAAGAAAGCAGGGAAGCGATGGCGCACGGCCAGTGGAAAGAAGCCCGCCATTTGCTTGAACAACAACTGCCCTCCTTCGCTAAAGCTACGGCGGGCGGGCAACAAAATCCTTCAGCGGAAGTATTTGAAGAGCTGGCAAGGGCCTGCTGGTGGCTTAATGATTTTACTGCCTTGTTTGATTATCGCCTCCAGGCTTATGAAGCGTTTATTGAGAGCGGTGATAAAAGAGGCGCAGCACGCAACGCGGCTTGGCTTGGTATTGATTACCTGGAGATCAAAGGTGAATTT
>VBAU01000403.1:238-921 GCA_005883855.1 Bacteroidota bacterium | reverse complement strand
GAAATGATGGCCACCGGTGTGAAGGGTCTCATATTAACGAGTGAAGGAAGGATCAACGAAGGCATGACTTACCTTGATGAAGCCACGCTGATCGCAACAACCGCTGAGGTGAAGGATGTGACCCTGGCAGGCCTTACCTGCTGTCTTCTTATTGAAGCCTGTCAGCGAATCCGTGATTATGAAAGAGCAGGTCAATGGTGCAATAAAGTAAGGGAACTGGCTGGACGCTGGCATTTTGATGCACTCTTTTCGTCGTGCCGTACCAACTATGCCTCGGTGCTGATATGGAAAGGTGAATGGGAAGCTGCCGAAAAGGAATTATTACTTGCAACGAAAGAATTGGAGCAATTACGTCCCGCTCAAATAAGTATGTGCCTGGCACAACTCGCCGAGTTAAGAAGAAGACAGGGCAGGTGGAAGGAAGCCAACGAATTGCTTCAGCAGGCGCAAATTCCATTCACTAAATTACTTACCACCGCCGCTTTTGCTTACGACCAGGGAGAGTATGAAACTGCCGCGGAAACGGCGCAACGCTATGTCCGGCAAATTCCCAATAAAGAAAAGACAAGAAAACTTGCTGCTATCGAATTACTGATTCGCATTTACTGCAAACAACAAAAAACTGAAGAGGCTATTAGCCTGCTAGACGAATTAAAAGAAATCGCCGACATGGTGAATACGCT
>VBAU01000403.1:0-200 GCA_005883855.1 Bacteroidota bacterium | reverse complement strand
CCATGGCAGCAAGAGAAAACTTTGAAGATGCTATAGATATTTATGACACGATTGATGCTCCGTTTGAATCGGCGGTAACCCGCATTCTTCTGTCTGAAGTATTGATCCGGCTGCAACAATATCGAAATGCCGAATCGGAGCTGAACACTGCACTCAAAGCTTTTGAAAAAATGGGTGCAGAAAAATTTTTGGAGAAAGCG
>VBAU01000402.1 GCA_005883855.1 Bacteroidota bacterium | reverse complement strand
ACCCTTCGGTCCATACTCAAATTTTTTTTTTCACCGCTATCGTCAATTGCGGTCTCGACAATGTCACCAGCCAGAACTCGACGAACAGCGCGTAATATATCTAATAAGAGACACGAACTTGAAGATTGTATGGGCCCCTCATCTTCCAGTCGCAAAAAGCTCCAACGACGGCCTCCTTTCTCAAGAAAAGTTATCTCAAAGGTGCAAAACTCGGCGACAAATAGATCCAGAACCACTACAAAGTCGCGTCAAACTGCAGCACAAGCAGCTCGCAATGGTTTCGCTCTTCCGAATAACAAATATACTTACTGTAGCTGTGTCTTCAGCGTGTCAAAGCCCCGTTGTAGACAACTCGTCACCTAATATATCCTCGCAATCATCCTCTTCGTCATCTTCTCATTCTCCTTCAAAATCACCATCGCCCATTCCTTTACCTGATATTCCTGTGTTTTTGGAGTGGAATGTCAACAATAGAGCACTACCAGGCTCTAAGCAACGCGTAATCAAGCTTGAAGACGATTATCAAGGATTTCTATTCGAATTACATCGCCTTTGTACCCCAAAATTAAATGGAAAACGTTGGAGTGACCGAGCTGTCAAAATCACGTATGAATGGGCATGGATGCTGTCAAGCAAGATTCAAGCAAAGACTATGGCGGTTAAATACAGTGGATTGGAGGATGAGGAGGATTTTCAAGCCATCAAACATACAGTCCGAAAGACGAAGAATTCACGCGACATGACACTCAAAATCCTTGCATTGATTGTGATTGAATCAGACGATCCAAATGAAGATTCCACAGCTTCAGTTCCGACCTCAGGACGTTCGGTACGTGTATCTATATGATATAACTGACTTCAAGACTGCGACATCACAGCAAAAGGATGCTCTCGCAAATACACGTGAAGATCCTTACAGCAAGAAGAGCAAAGAGCTTCAGACTCATCTGCAGTGCGATGATCATCCAGGCAAGTTCTGCTTCAAAGCATCCAATATTCGAGGTGTTTCTCGGCCCTCTGATCATGTACAATTGGATGCTGTTGCAATTAGAGACTGGGCTACTGCAATTCTCAATGACAGCGCGACTCTGACCTGTCCTCCACGTACTCCTGAGTTTGAGGACATCCTAAGCAACACTCGTTCACGTTCTAAAAGCTCCTCGAACGTTCAATCTCAATGGTCAACGCCTGCACCCTCTTCTACTGCGCCCATCATTTTCCAATTTGATCGAAATGGCCCTTTCAAACCCTCAGCATGGTCTCCCAGTCCTCCACGTACTCCAGCAAGATGTCGACCTGTTAATTCGATGCCTTTTTCGTCGCCATTAGTCGCACACGACGCATTCGATGAATTCGACGGAGATGGTCTTCTAACATTTCTCACCTGGTGTGAACAGAAATACAAGATTCGAGAGGGCAATCTGGAGTTCAAAGATGCTTATCGAATTCTCAAGACCAAGGGTATCGATGTTGATGTGCTCAAAGAGAAAGATGCAAACTGGGTTGAGAAGCAAGGCGTCATGACTGGGACAGCAGACAGAATAGCGAAAACTTATCCAAAATGGCTTCTTCAGCTTAAATAAAGGTCTATTCAACTCTAATTTTACAATGACGAAACTGATTTCTCGCTAGATTCGACGTGACGATCTCAGCTGCTGCTCTGACGATTTTCCTTGCAAATTCAGCATCAGTTTTATCATCAACAATGTCATTATCTCTCCTCAAACCACGTTTTAACATTGCAAATGAATATTCGATAGGATTATAATCAGGTGAATAGGGCGGGAGATATTCGAGCTTTACTTCTTTAGATTCGATGATTCGTTTGAGATTCTATTTTTAGCAATGCATATTAGCAGATTACTTCTGTCCTGTGTATCGCTGCATTGTCCATGATTATGACTGAATTGGGGCCAGGATACGGCTGGCAAAGAGGTAGAAGTTCACGCTCAACAAAAGCTTCGAATGTGTCCCCGTTCACAGCTCCTTTGTAGACACAACATGCGAGATAACCATCTATATTCATCGCAGGCAGAATGCTGAAGTTCTCGCCCTTCTGTGCACTTATTTTGCAAGAGATTTTAGCACCTTTCTTGCTCCATCCATGTGTACGATCTCCACAGCGCATATTGACACCAGATTCATCTAAGAAAACAAGCTGCTCAGCTTTCCACTCACCTAGTTTAGTGACCCAAGCAGTACGTAGTTCTGGGTCACGTTCTTTAGCCTCTTTTGCAATCTAATATCAGCCAAAAAGTGTGAGATAAACCTTTTTACGATTGATGTCCATTTCAGCGAGAATCTTGCTAAGTCTCCCTTTTCCGACTGTAAGTTGAAATCGATAATTCAATTCCTTCAAATATTCATCCAAGTGTGCTGTAGGAGCCACCATGATTAGCTGAAGAAGGACCTGAGCGTCAGTGCAGCGATAAAGGAAGATGCATTGATAATATCCGAAGTAAATTTAGGCTTTGGACCGGATTTTCTATGTCCACCCTCAACATCGCCATACCTCTTTTGCTTTCGCTTGGCACGCTTGACTGTTGAAAGAGAAATACCAGTTGCAGTAGCCGCATCGACTTGATTAACACCTTGAGCACACAAACTCAGCGAATCGAGCTTTTGTCGACGAGTGACTTTAGGGAGTATTTTCATTTGTATTAATATACTATCATGAGCGAAGAGTACAAAGAGTTCAAGAAAATACATCTCGTCAGTGTCGGCAATCTGTATTTTTTGGAATTATAAAAGATGTGTAGAGTAAAAAGGAGAGAAAGACGCAAATTAGCAGATTGATGTGTTGATAATGCACAAAGACCTCGTCATAAGTTTTTTTAATCCATCGTTTTTGATCGAATCTTTATTCTCAGAGGAGGAATGTCATACCTGCTACAAATTCAGACCCTTGAAAGATAGTTTGGATTGATGATTAATGAGAAATGACGCGATGAAGATGCAAGCGGTGAATTGACGATGGGGGTGAAAAAAAAAATTTGAGTATGGACCGAAGGGTCAAGGAAT
>VBAU01000401.1 GCA_005883855.1 Bacteroidota bacterium | reverse complement strand
TCCGCCACATCGTAACCCAGCAGTTTGGGAGCAATGATGTCATTCACATTTTTTACAGCTTTTAAAACGCCTTTACCTCCAAAGACTTTCTTGTCACCATCCCGCAGTTCTACTGCTTCGTGAACTCCCGTGCTTGCACCGCTGGGTACGGCCGCGCGGCCCAGCGCTCCTTCATCAGTTAAAACATCCACTTCAACAGTGGGATTACCTCGACTATCCAGGATCTGTCTTGCAAAAATTTCAGAAATGTAACTCATGGTTAGGTTATAGTTTGTTGTTTGTGGTTATGTTATCAGCTTCTGAATTACTATTAAGCTTCTGTTGTGTCACTCACTTGTACTGCATCAAGCCTATTCATCAAAATTTTTGAATAATCCTTTTTTTCATTTTTGACCAACACAAGTAGCGATGAAAAAAAAAGTAGGAGCCAAAAGCCTAAATCAATAGTGTAAAAAGAATTTTCGTTCTCAGAAAAACTATTCTTAGAGCTTCCGCCTATAATCCTTGCGATTGAAATAAATATCAGACCAGCTAACGGCATCCAGGAAAGAATTTTTCTGCTAAATAGATATTTACTATCCATTGCTCCCCAAAAAAGGAATAATGCAGAAAAAGGTATCGATAAAAGGATATATTTATAAGAAGGTATATGATCCGATAACATGTAATTTAATCCACTCATTTCGAAACCATGCCAATGAAAAAGAGGAAGGAAAAAACTACAGAGAATTGCAATTGAACAAATTTGTATGGCTGCTTTGGTATTCATAGATAACTTTTAAGCGAAAGAATTAGGAATTATTGATTGTGTTGTGTCAATGAACGAAACACATCTTCTAAACTCTGGCTTTCGCTGTGCAAAGAAACGATGTTGAGATTATGCAACAGTGAGAGTTCGAGAATTTGTTTGCGAACCGTTTCCGGGTTCGAGGTTTGGAGTTTAAATTTTAAGGTTGTTATCTGTTCGATATTTGAAACGTCTTTGATCTGCTCCAAAAAATGTTTGCCTACGTCTTCTTTGAATTCTACGATCACAACCTGGTGGCCTTTGCTGGTTTTTTGCAGGTTACTAAGTTTATCATCTGCAACCAGTTCTCCCTTATTAATAATTATCACCCGGTCACATATTGCCTCAACCTCCTGCAAAATATGAGACGAGAACAATACTGTTTTATCCTTTCCCTGTTGTTTGATCACGTCTCTTATTTCGATGATCTGGTTCGGATCAAGACCACTGGTCGGCTCATCCAGGATCAGAACTTCAGGATCGTGAATCAGTGCTGCAGCCAGGCCCACGCGTTGCTTATACCCTTTGGAAAGCTGGCCCACCTTTTTGTTGCTTTCAGCCGTCAGTCCGGTAAGCTGTATCACATCTTCGATTTTCAATCGCCCACCCTTGATGCCATGGACTTCCGCAATAAATGCCAAATATTCCCTCACATACATGTCGTAGTACAACGCATTTGATTCCGGCAAATAACCGATCTTGCTCTTGGTCGCGAGGGGTTCCTTGGTGACGTTAATATTTGAGACAAATGCATCACCACCATCTTGCTGAAGATAACCTGTTATGATTTTCATAGTGGTTGATTTACCGGCGCCGTTTGGCCCGAGAAATCAAACGATCTCACCCCTATTAACCTTAAAAGAAATATTATTTACAGCCTTTTGTTCACCATAAACTTTGAGAAGATCCTTGACTTCAATTGACATAAGTAGTATTCAACTTTGCAGATTGCGAATGTACTTTATTTTCATTTGCACACGAGTATCACTATTGGCCATTACTTCGTGGCAACAGCGATCTTAGAATCGGCGGTTCCATAATAAAGAAACCATTTGCCTTTGTAATTGACGAGTCCCTCGACAAAACAAACACGACTGACCTGCCCGGTGATTTCATACGGTTTATCAGGAGTGATGAAATAATGATCCATTCTTTGCAACACCTTGGACGGATCATTTTTGTCCAGAAGAATCTGGGAAGCAGCATAGGTGCCTTCCGGCAAACTTGAGTCTCCCTTTGAAGGGACATTTCGGCTGTTGTAAATCAAAACGATTCCTTTATCTGTCAACATTGCCGGCGGTCCCGGTTCCACAATGTCGCTATCGAACTTTCCTTTTCGCGGACCGAAAACTGTTACCAATTTACCGTCGCGTTCGAGAGGAATCCAATGAATGAGATCATCAGAGTAAGCAATAAATATATTCGTATCGCCCCAATACATCCAGTACCTGCCGTTGATTTTTGTGGCAATTGCCTTCCCATTTTGATGGGTGCAAATGATAGAACCGGACTTACTCCAGCTGTTTATATACCTTCTATTATAAGCATCGCCAAACGCGAGGCCGTGTTTGTTCCAACGGTGCAAATCGTATGACGAGGCAACCATCAATCTAGCCTTGTCGCCATCATACCCGGTATAGGTGAGATAATAAGTCCCGGTTTCATTTTCTACAATCCTTGGATCCTCACACCCTCCTTCCCATTCATATTTTTTTGAAGAGTCGTTGTCAGGATATAAGACAGGCGTGGGCAACCTGTTGAAGTGTAATCCATCGGTGCTCCAGGCTAACCCAATTCTTGATGTACCGGCAAATTTTCCGATCTTGTCTTCTGCGCGGTACAATAGAAATACCGTATCATTCCTCACAACTGCCGCGGGATTAAAAACGTCCTTTTCCTCCCATTTGACTTTTTGATTTCTTATTGGGCATAAAAATTCTTTTGTGGAGTCAGGAGACATGATTGGATTTGCGTCATCGACCTTTGTAAATGGCAACAAGGTCCAGGATGTATCGGGACTCGCACTTGAGTTTTCATCCGCCTTAGTTTTTTGGGATGCGTTATTGCACGACAAAATTGCAATGTGGACCAGGAGAAAAAATGCATAGCGCATGCGCAAATTTTAGGGAGTGAATTTCAAGCTTAGATTGTTCAAAGGTCATCATATTTATACAATGGATCGAGCTCGGCTCCGGCCTGCATTTCAAATACGGGTTTAATGATTCCATTTTTTAGACTGTAGACCCAACCATGAAGGTCAGGGCGATGTTCATCTTGCCATGTAGATTGAATAATCGAAGTTTTTGCCAGGTTGAATACCTGCTCTTGCACATTCAATTCAACCAGGCGATCGCTTCGTTGTGGATGATCTTTTATCTCGTCCAGCTCCCCCCGATGTAAGCGATAGACATCTT
>VBAU01000425.1 GCA_005883855.1 Bacteroidota bacterium | reverse complement strand
GTCCAAGGTGGCACCTGGGTCACCCAAAGCGGTGCCCTTTGAATTATTGACTACGCAATTGTACATCATGAGGGACAAGTCTTTGCGACTCTTGTCTTGCACGGAACAAAGATACTGGGCATCAGGATTCATTTCGCTACGACCTGCTTCTTCTGCTTCCATAGCCGTAATCATGGCATGAAGGCCATTCTTGCTGCCGCCTTTACTAGAATGATCCGACCCCTTGTCTGTATCCTTCGCTTGAACCGGACAAGTATCCCCCAAGTGTTTGCTCGAAGCACATTTCCCACAGACTTTTTCTTTTCTGGCCCATTTAATCCAATCCCATTTCTTTTGAACATTTGGGTAGATATAGGCACCTCCGCCTCTTTGAATGTTGGAGGTTAAGAAGGATCGCTCGTTATTTGTGAGTTTTTCTCTCGAGAGCTCGTCCGTGTCTCTGGATTTCTGGAATTTTTTGAACGATTTTCCGCCGTGGTTGCCAGATTGGCTATTCGCCGTGGGTTTGAAATACCTCGGGGTGTGGCTGACTGATTCTTCGACTCTTGTTGCCAATTCTCGGAGTTCATAGAGGGTTCGCTTTTGAAAATCCTTTACTTCAGGAAGGCGAAGAAAAGCTGGCTTGATCGCCGCATTGAGATTATCGACGAACATGTAGTTGTACTGGCTGTTGACCTTCTTAATTCCGTTGGTCTCAGCTTCGGCTTCGTCCTCATCCTCCTTCTGGCGACTGATGTGCTCATCGAAGCGTTGATAATATGACTCGACCGTTTCGCCGTCTTTTTGCATTACTTGCTTGAGTTTTAAATATCTTGCAAATCCTGAATCTGTAGAGGTATATTTAGCTCTCATATAGGTTTGGAAGCTCTTCCAAGTTGTCCATGGCCCGCCCTCGCGTTCATGCCTTGCTAATGACGATCGAACCGTTGCTGTTGTACATTGCATTGCTGTTTCAATCTTGGTTCTCTCTTCTTCGGGTCCATCCTGCTTTTCACGATGTTTAAACCAAAGCTCCCATCCATTCAACCAATTTTCCACGCTATCGCCAATCTTTCCATTGAACCTTTCAGGTTTGTCAACCCAAATCTTGCTCTTTTTCCCGGTGTTGAGATTTTGAACGAGTTGTTCAAGAAGACTG
>VBAU01000424.1:6934-9577 GCA_005883855.1 Bacteroidota bacterium | reverse complement strand
CCCGGTTACCGATGGTTCATCCATCAATAAAAAGGTCCCTTTCAGGTTAGGAGCTAATAAATGAAAAAAGCCGTCTTCCGGATGATAGTTAAAAGAGGCTCCCAGTCTCTCAAAATTCACAATGTGAGTATCAAGTCTTCTTCTGCCGATTTTATCCCCGCCGGGTTTTGGAATAAATGCTTTTCTAAAGCGCGCCAGCATCGGTCCGGCCAGCATCACTGAGCCACGTAGTCGCCCGCTTTTCTTTCTAAACGTTTCGCTATGCAAGTAATCTATATCCACGTCGTCAGCCTGGAAGATGCAGACATCCATCCGCGGCCGGTCAATCTTCACTTTCATCTCCGCTAATAATTCTATCAGGAGATTCACATCGAGGATATCGGGGATGTTTGTTATGGTGACTTTTTCTGGTGTTAATATTACCGCACTGATAATTTGAAGAGCTTCATTCTTCGCGCCCTGGGGAGTGATTTCGCCACACAATTTTTTCCCCCCGTTTACTTCAAATGAATGCATTGAATTTGAAATTTTGTACCAAAGGTCTCACTTTGGGAACATGAAGAATTCGACACAAAGTAAGCGGAAAAGGCGCCAAAGAAAAAAGGTTGACACCGAGTCAACCTTAAATCCATTATACACACAGAGAGTTTAATATCTCTTCTTTTTAAACTGTCCTCCGCCACCTCCGCGATCATTACGATCATTACGATCCCGGCGACCACCTCCACCCCCGCCTCGCTGCTGGAATTTGCCGCGCTGTTTGCCATAACTACCACCGCGATTCTCCTGCTGTGGCCGGTAGGCCTTGACAAACGGAGTGTTGGTAAACTCAAGTTGACTATGTGTGATATTATTCAGTTCACTCTGTATTGCATCATCATGCACCACTTCCTTATGCCAGTTGTTGTAGGCCAGCTTCATGTAATAAGCGATCGCATTGGCGAAGCCCAATCTCTTTTCAGGATTGTCTTCCTTCAATGCCTTGTCAATTATTACCTCAAGGTTTTTTCCAAGGTGAGAAAATTTTGGATAACGTTTGGGATAGGGTAGAGGGTCCGGCTTGCTTTTCAAAGTTTCCCTTGTTGGGATCGGATACGGTGATCTCACATTCAACTTAAAATCAGAAATGAGAAAGAGATGATCCCATAGTTTATGACGAAAATCTTCCACATTCTTAAGGTGAGGGTTTAAGAAGCCCATCAATTCAATTACCACCTGGGCATTGGCTTGTCGATGCTCAGGATCTTCAATGCTGACCAGGTATTCGATCATTTTCTGAATATGGCGTCCATATTCACGCATGACTAAGTAATTTCTCGTAGTGTTATACTCCATCGTGGTATTATGCTCCATGAAAACAGATTGATAACAAATGTAGACAATTGATCTAATAGTTGGGTAGCTATGCTGGAAGCGGAAAACTTTATGTTTCAACCGGCGTCAAGGGTACGTCTCTAAATGAGGGGACCGGAAAAGATAAGGGGCCCCGAACCAAGGCCCCTTTTACAAGCCACCATCCTCTTCCACCTAAGAGGTCATTTAAATAAAAGTTGATTGACACAAGACAGATGGCTCGTTACATCTATAAGCCTCAACCAATACATTCTCCTCTGGTTGTAACTTGCTATCACGTGAACTCGACTACAAAAAACTGTCTGACCTTGTGTATTGGAAACCTGGAATTAAAAATTTACCAGAAAAATTATTAACAAATTTGATACCAACAAGTTCATTCAAAGCTCTCGGGTAAATATTTATTTTTCACTCATCTGTCGCTCCCGATCTTCCGGGTTTACTACCAAATTAAGGCGAACCACCTCTCCATCTCAGTTTTACTGCCCTCACAAATTTATCACTCAGCGCGAATTTTCCATCAACGATTGGATATTCGGCGTATAACATTCTCCGATCGGCGACAATTGGCAGTTTTTGTGCGGCAATTGCATGCACCGGTGACAGGTTTGCCTCTGTGGTCATGTAGAATTATTGCCACGATCGTTGTACTAGTGTGTTGTCTGCCCAACACATTTTTCGCGCAACAAAAATTAGATGGAACAATCCCAATTTCCAATAACCGTCAATGCAAAGAACAATCGAAATATTAAAAGAACTGGTTTTTCATTCGTGATTTCTTCGTCATAGAAATTGGATAGTAGTTCAAAGTTACGGCTCCTAAAGTTACCACGCAATTGGAAAATTTCCTTTTTAACTGCTCCGTATAAAATGAAACTTCAGTGACGTTGTTACTATAAATTATTCGTTTCGCTTAAGAAAAATGAGTTGACAAGCAGTAGAAAAAAGTGAACGTAATTAGTGAGACGGGCGATAGATTTTACCATGGTAAAAGAGTAAATTTTCTATAGGATGCCGGAAAGTTATACACGTATATCTTTGCTGACACATGAACATTGCGGTAAATACGAGGTTTCTACTCCCCGATTATTTAGAAGGATATGGCTATTTTGTGTTTGAAGTTTTCAAACACTTAACAAATAAATACCCTGAGCATAACTTCATATTCATCTTCGACCGCGGCTGGGATAAGCAGTTTATTTTTTCTTCCAATATCACACCGGTCGTTATTGGTCCCCCCGCCAGGCATCCTCTTTTGTGGAAATTCTGGTATGATGTAAAAATTCCTGC
>VBAU01000424.1:493-6917 GCA_005883855.1 Bacteroidota bacterium | reverse complement strand
CGCAATGCCTGGTGCTTCATGACCTGGCCTTTGTACATTATCCAGCGCACATTAGGAAATCGCACTATATTTTTTATAAGAGATACGTCCCAAAATTCGTTAAAAAGGCTAAAGCCATTGCCACCGTTTCCGAATTTTCAAAACGCGATATCGTCGACCATTATAAAGTAGATCCGGATAAAATCGATGTGGTATATAGTGCAGCCAAGGACATTTTTAAACCTGTTTCGGCTGCTGTAAAAGAGCAAGTAAAAAATCAGTACACGGATGGTAAAGAATATTTTTTATACATCGGGGCCATTCACCCGAGGAAGAACCTGGTGAATTTGTTGAAGGCATTTTCCGTTTTTAAGAAAAGACAAAAAAGCAGTTTCAATCTTGTGTTAGCAGGAAGGCTTGCATGGAAATACGATTCTTTTATTCAAAATTTGAAACGATACAAATACCGCGATGATGTGATCATGTTGGGATATTTGAGTGAAGATGAACTTGTCAAGATCACAGGTTCTGGCTATGCTTTGGTCTATCCATCCTTGCTCGAAGGATTTGGTGTTCCCGTCATTGAAGCCATGAAATGTTGCGTGCCAGTTGTTACTTCCTCACATTCATCTATGGAGGAAATTGCCGGCGATGCCGCCTTATACGCTGATGCAAATGATCCGGACGATATTGCCGATAAAATGATGCTCGTTTACAAAGATGAAAAGTTGAGAGATCACTTAATACGAAAAGGCGATGCCATCGCTAAAAAATACTCATGGCAACGAACAGCCGATTTACTCTGGCAAAGCATTCAAAAAGCAGTTGTTTGATTGCCTACCTTTGGCGCTCAAGCGAATCATTTATGCATAAGTCGACAATCACAATTGATGTAGAAATGGGCGATGACCGCGTGCCAGAAACTATTCGTTGGAATGCATCTGACACTACAGCTGAGAAGGCGCAGAAAGCAAAGGCGATGATGCTCGCTTTTTGGGATGGAAGCGAAAAGACGGCCATGCGCATAGATCTTTGGACTAAAACTATGATGTTCGATGAGATGGCAGATTTCTTTTATCAAACCATCATGACGATGGCCGATAGCTATGGTCGTGCCACCCGTAACAATGAGATGGTTGACGATATGAAAAGATTTGCGAAAGAGTTTTATGACAAGTTTAAAACGCAACAATTAATCGAGACTAGAAAATAACAGATTTGAGCGATGAACATAAAACAAGCGGTTCCTTTCTTTGCGGTAAACTCTATGGATACATCACTTCAATTTTATACCGAGGGATTAGCGTTCGAAATCAAGAATAAGTGGCAGCCTCGGGGAAAGATTGAATGGTCCTGGCTAGAACGAGAGGGCGCAGCAATAATGCTCCAGGAATTTCAAACGGATGGGCCCGATTCCTGGAAGCCGGATGGAAAGGTGGGTATTGGAGTTTCGATCAACTTTCTTTGTGAAGACTCCTTAAAACTTTATCACGAATTTATGGGCAGGGGACTGCAACCATCCGAGCCTTTTGTTGGCAACCACATGTGGGTGGTTTCTTTGCGCGATCCTGATGGTTATTCGCTTTTTTTTGAAAGTGCAACAGACGTGGCGGAAGAGACAAAACATTCTGAGTGGAGAAAGAATTGAATTTTCTTAAACAATTAATCATATGAGCCTTGAAGAAAAAATAATGGCAGACCTTAAAATAGCTATGCTTGCGAAAGATGAAAAAGCTCTTCGCGGATTGCGGGCGATAAAGGCGGCCATACTGTTAGCCAAAACATCCGAGGGTGCAGGTGGAGAGCTGAAAGAAGAAGATGAAACAAAACTGTTGCAGAAGCTGGTCAAACAGCGGAAGGACTCACTGGAAATTTACCAGCAACAACATCGCACGGACCTTGCACAAAAAGAACAGGAAGAAATTGAGGTGATCGAAAGATTTCTGCCGAAACAATTGTCAACGGAGGAGCTGCAGCTGGAGATAAAAAAAATCATCGCCGAAACCGGAGCAACGTCTGCTGCGGACATGGGAAAAGTGATGGGGGTTGCCACCAAAAAGCTGGCGGGAAAAGCTGATGGAAAGACAATATCCGGAACGGTGAAGGAGCTGTTGGCAAAATAAGTTTAAAAGTTCAAAGCGTTTAAAAGGTTTGAAAGGTCGCCTATCGTTAAAAGATGATCATTGACGTCATTTTTCTGATCCTGATGATCCTGGCTCTGATTCACGGCTATCGTCGTGGATTTATTGTAGCCGTATTTTCTTTTGTTGCTATCATTATTGGTTTAGCTGCCGCGTTGAAATTGTCAGCTGTCGTTGCCAGGCATATTGGCACGGCCGTAAAAGTTTCCGATAGATGGCTGCCTGTCGTTTCGTTCTTAGTTGTGTTCATTATTGTGATATTTCTGATCCGTCTTGGTGCCAAAGCGATTCAGCGAATTACCGAAGCGGCAATGCTGGGGTGGTTTAACAGACTCGCAGGTATCCTTTTGTATATTGCCATTTATCTAACCATTTTTAGCATTCTACTGTTTTATGCGGGGCAGATAAAGATCATTAGCCCTGAAACTGTCGAGGCCTCGAAGACTTACTCATTCATCCAGCCATGGGGACCCAAAGCCATTGATGGTCTTGGCGTCGTAATTCCCTTTTTTAAAAATATGTTCACCGAATTAGAAGATTTTTTTAGCGGCGTGTCCCAAAAACTATCTTTCACCATATCATTTCTCCGTCCAGCCAGCCAATTGGTGGTGGATTGTAATATTCTTCCTCAAAAAAGCCACTGCCAGTATATTTGTATGTCATAAACTGAAGCATAACCTCTACAAAGGGTATTTTATTTGCAGTAAATCAATTATTTTAGCGAACAGACTGGAGCATTAGGTAATGGAATATAAAATCAAACAACAGGATAAGTTCAGGTACATCGAAGAGGGTCAGGGTGAACCGTTGGTATTGTTGCATGGTTTGTTTGGGGCCATGAGCAACTTCCGTGATCTGATCGAATATTTTCGCCATCACAATAAGGTAGTGGTGCCGATACTGCCCTTGTTTGAACTGGATATACTTCACACTTCCGTAGGCGGCCTGGAAAGATTTGTTCACAGGTTCATTGAAGCGAGGAGATATGAAGATGTTCATTTACTGGGAAACTCCCTGGGGGGACACAAAATCTCTCATTCTCACGGGTAGCTCCGGCTTGTTTGAAAACGGCATGGGAGATTCCTATCCGAAGCGGGGCGACTATGATTACATAAAAAGAAAGACGGAACTCACGTTTTACGATCCTAAAATGGCTACTAAAGAATTGGTAGACGAGGTTTTTGAAATTACCAATAACCGGTTAAAAGTCATTAAGATCATCGCCCTTGCCAAGAGTGCTATCAGAAATAATTTGGGGGAAGAACTCAATCAAATCAAACAACCAACGTTATTAATATGGGGAAATAATGACACCATCACCCCACCGTTTGTTGCCAGGGAGTTCAACCGCCTGATCCCAAATAGCGAATTGTATTTTATCGACAAATGCGGCCATGCTCCCATGATGGAAGTGCCAGATGAATTTAATGTCATCTTGCACAAATTTTTAAAAAAACAGAATGAGCCTGCAACAGTTATATGATAATTGCTGTCTCATTTGTAAATGCCGCTATCCATGTTAACAGGAAACTTACGAACGCAAACGCTTCCTTATCTCCGCCTTTCTGATAAGGTCTATCAGGCACTCGAGCTGATGAATGAAAACCATGTTGAACATCTCCCCATTGTCGACGGCGAAAAATATGTTGGTGTGATTAGTGAAGGCGATCTATCACAGGCCGAGAATGATCATTCAACCCTCGAAGATTTCAAACAATCCATTTCTAACCCTTCCGTCAAGGAAGATGAGCATGTACTGAAGGCAATACAGGTTGCTGTACAAAACGGCTTAACAGTTGTACCAATTGTCAAAGAAGAAAATGAGCTTGTAGGCGTAGTAACGTACGCAGACTTGCTAAAATACTCCTCCGAATTCATGAGTTTAAATGAACCAGGTGGTTTGATCGTACTGGAAATGGAGAGTAAGGATTATTCTTTTAATGAAGTTAGTCGCATCATCGAAAGCAATGACGCACAGATAAAGCAACTAAACACTAACGTCGATCCTGAGACAGGGTTAATGGAAGTCACCATAAAAATTAATAAAACGGAAATCTCAGACATTGTAGCGAGTTTTCAGCGACACGAATACAACGTGAAATATTACTTTGGCGAAGAGTTCTTTGAAAACGAGATAAAGACGAATTATGACAACCTGATGAACTACTTAAAAATATAGCTACTCTCGCCTTTTTGCCTGTTTGGTTGAATCCATTATCTTAGGTGTTTGCGATTATTAATGCTTGCATGCAGAGTTTGAAGATATATCTAGTCATAATTACCCTATCGGCAATCATTTCCAAAGCAGGTGCACAACCTTTGCTGGACAAACTTTCAGCGTATCCTTCCACGGATAACCTCGACACAAAAGAAAATAATCAAACTGCACCTTTCGTCATACGCAACATATTTATTACTGGCAATAAAAAAACTAAGGCTTCTATTATTCTTCGTGAAATTCCTTTCAAACCGGGAGATCGTTTTCAGCTACAGGAATTAGTATCAAAATTCGAAGACGCCCGCAAGCAATTGATGAATACAACTCTCTTCCATGAGGTGACCGTGGCGTTGAAAAGCTTTGAAGGTTACAATGTAGATATTCTTGTAGATGTCAAAGAACGATGGTACATATTCCCATTGCCTTATTTTAAAATGGTCGACCGGAATTTGAATCAATGGCTTGTTCAACATAAAGCAAGTCTTGATCGGGTTAACTATGGGGTGAAACTTATCTATAATAATGTTACGGGCTACAACGATAAGCTGAACATTTGGCTCATGAGTGGATACACCCAACAAGTATCCATGAACTATGACAGGCTCTATATCGACAGAAAAATGAAATGGGGTGCACGGGTAGGGGTGGCGCTTGGGAAAAACAGGGAAGTCAACTACAATACCATTAACAACAAAGAGGTGTTTTTAAAGGATACAAACAACTTTATCCGCTCCTTTTTCAAAACATATCTTGAGCTTACCTACCGCCGTGCGATAAAGACAAGACATCGATTTGGAATCGGCTACACAGAGGAAAGAGTAGAAGATACCATTGTAGCTCTCAATCCAAAATACTTTACGCTGGGACGCAGCCACATTCGTTTCCCGGAGATTTATTACACGATGAACTACCACAACGTGGATTACATCCCGTATCCGCTAAAGGGATTTGAAACGCAAGTAAGCTTGAGCAAAAAGGGATTGAATCACATTGTAAATGTTTGGCAGCTCGACTTAAGTACAGGCAATTATTGGCAACTATTTCCCAAAACATATTTAAGCATAAATACTGTCAGTACTTTAAAGTTGCCATTTAAGCAACCATTTTTTAACTCCCGCCTGATGGGTTATGGTGAGATGTTCATGCAGGGCTATGAATATTATGTCATCGATGGTGTCGCCGGCACGTGCGTAAAAACAACACTGTCGAAAAAGTTTTTTGATTTTGGAGTTCCTCTGCGTGTCACAAAAAAACAGACCATTGATCGCATTCCTTTTCGCATCTTCGGAAGAATTTATAGTAATGCGGGATATGTGTATAATCCCACTCCCGGTTTCAACAATCTCAATAACAAAATGCTGTTCTCTGGCGGCGTTGGACTGGACATCGTGACCATCTATGACGTAAGCATCAAGCTCGATTGGAGTTTTAACCAGTTAGGGCAAAACGGTATATATTTACACAGGACGAATAATTTCTGATTAGTAAAAATGAAAGTAGCCATCTACGGTCGTGTAATGGATGATGAGCAAAGGCAGGATCTACAATTATTTTTTGATGAGCTGACTAAACAGAAACTCCACCCTGTTATTTTCTACCCATTCTTCGAACAGATAAAAAAAACAATTTCGCTTCCGGATGACGCCGAAGTATTTCATGCGCCCGAAGAAATGACAACTGAAATCCTGGCTATCATCAGTCTTGGCGGCGACGGCACTTTACTCGATACAGTTACCCTGGTCCGTGACAACGATGTACCCATCATGGGCATTAATTTTGGCCGTCTCGGTTTCTTGGCAAGTATTGGGCGCAATGAAGTCCAAGCCGCAATCAAGTCACTGGTCAGCCACTCCTTTGTTGTTGACAAACGCACAATGATCCACCTTGATTCCAACCTGCCTCTATTTGGAAATACGCCGTACGGATTAAACGAATTTGCGATCCACAAACAGGACATTGCCCCGATGATAAAAATTTATACTTATCTCAATGGTGAATTCCTGAACACTTACTGGGCTGACGGATTGATTGTGGCAACACCAACCGGCTCTACCGGCTATTCGCTTAGCTGTAATGGGCCCGTAGT
>VBAU01000424.1:0-410 GCA_005883855.1 Bacteroidota bacterium | reverse complement strand
CGGCCCATTGTGGTTCCTGACGACAATATCATTTCCTTCGCGATCGAAAGCCGTTCCGAACAGGTAATTTGTGCCCTTGATTCAAGGAGAGAGATAGTGAATAAAGATGTACAATTGGCTGTAAAAAAGGAATCATTTAGCCTTAGCCTGATCAGGTTAAGCGAGAACAATTTTTTACAAACTTTACGTAACAAACTTACCTGGGGACTTGACAAAAGAAATTGACCACGAACCGGGCCCTGTATCATTAACATCTGGTTTTCATAAATAATTCTGTGTTTTTTACGTTATAAGGACTTGAAATCTTATTTTGCGAGTATGAAGAGGCTATCCGCTATTCTTGTTATGGCGATGTGCGTTTGCAGCGCTACTAGTTACTCACAGCAGCCAATCGTCCAGGAAGGAGAATT
>VBAU01000423.1 GCA_005883855.1 Bacteroidota bacterium | reverse complement strand
CGCTTAATTCGACAAACCCATCTTAGAGGTAGAGCTCGGTTCCCTGGAGGTAATTTTACCAATATCCATGTGTTCCGAGCGATTATTGCCTTAATTTCATCACAGAATGCTTCCCACCATAAATTAGCATCAGGTCGACGCATGGCGTCTGAGAATGAAGGTGGATCGTTGTCGGGCTGAAATTCTCCATAGGATTTGAAGACCTGTAGCGCAGGAGGTGGTTGGACAACGATTTCATCGTATAATTGAGGAAGTGACCTGTTTTGTGGTTCTGGTGATGATTCAGGCGTTGCCGATGGAGTTGCCGAGGGAGTTGATGATAACGGATTGTAAGAATCTGCTGGTGTTTCATCAAAGTGCTTCGGCGATGGAAATAGCGTTTCTTGAAATATCAAGCTATGCGGTTTTTCAAATCTCTTTCTTTCGAAATTCCAAATTTTGTGCATCGTGTTTGAATCAGTATATCCGATAAAACAGCCAAAGTGTGATCGAGTATCGATTTTACCTATTTTCTTTTGTCGTTTTTTAGAAACGTGCGCGTGTACCATACAACCGAATGGTTTGAGCGCTTTCAAATCGACAGGAGTAAGCGATTTGTTGTACCATAATTCGTAAGGTATGCCGTGGACTGCATCACTTGGAAGACGATTTAGTAAATATGCGGCAGTAGTAATAGCTTCGGCCCAGAAGGATTTGGGCATGTTTGCTTGATAGAGCATAGCTCTGGCGTGTTCTTCAAGTGTTCGATTTAACCGTTCAGCTTTTCCATTTGATTCAGGCGAATACGGGCTTGTAGTTTCATGTTTGACGCCTAATTCTTTCAGAACGGGTGTGAGGTCTCCTTCGTACTCCTTTCCACCATCAGTTCGAAGATATTTAATCTTTAGATCTGTTTCGGTCTCGATTTGTTTAACTATATTTCGATATTCTCGACAAATTGTGCTGGAAGTTCTGTCGGCGATTGTTACTACCCAGCACCAGTGCGTAAACTCGTCAAGAAACGTAAGGATATAGACTGAGCCTCCTTTTGACGTTGGAAAGGGACCACAGACATCAGAATGGATGCGTTCGAGTTTCCGAGTAACTTTACTTTTTGAGGAACGAAATGGTTTACGAGTTTGTTTGGCTCGAATACAGATAACACAGCGAGTTGAGTCATGATTTGATGTAATATAAGGATGCTTGCGAAGGGTAGTGCTGGACGCATGGCCAAAACGAAGATGCCATAGATTTTGAGGTGTGCAGTGTAGAGGTTGGTTCGGTGTAGAATTGGTGACTGATTGTCATTCAGACTGATCTTCATCATCATGATCATTATTGTCGTCATCATTATTGTCGTTACGATATCCCTTTCTGGATGCATTGCGAGTGCTAACAGCGTTGATTTGGAATGAGGGTGATGTCCATATGTGACAGATATCGTTGACTGACTTTCCAGAGAAGGATACACCGTTTGGCAAGGAAATGACGAATTCTTCGATTGCAGTAAAGTAAAAATCGGCGAGGTTTTCGCGACGCAATTTTATGAGTGATAGAATTTGATCTGGACTTTCCGGTACGTATACAACGTCCTTGAGTGTAAGTCTATTGCCTGCATTGTCCGTTAATGTCATTGTTCCTTTACCTCTGGCTTTTTCGGTCTTGCCAGCGAACCCTTTTACTCGTACGCCTTGATTTGGATATTCGCGATAATTATGGAGTCTTTCTTTGAATGGCGTGATATATGCATTCGCAGCGGAGTCGATTATCCAGTCGTGTGGGTCTCTTGTTTGTTGGACCTCAGTATTATTGACGATTAGCCGTGTTACGTTTGCAGTAAATTGACGTGGACGATTAAAGTTTGGCTGATAATTTGAGGAATTCGAATGCTGATTATTAGCTTCTGCTTCTCGATTCTCTCTCTTTAATGTTAGACAGTCTTCTGTGTCATGTCCTCGTCTGTCGTGCCTTCGGCAGAATTTTTCAGGATCATACGGTAGTTTTGTTCTTTTACCGCCTCGTCCATTTCCACGACCTCCACGATTATTATTGTTATAACCACCACGAGAGCCTCCTCTGCCGCCTCCTCTACCTCTGTTACCACGGCCACGGCCGTTGTTGCCGTTTCCGCGTTGGAAACCATCAATTCGCGTGTTGAGCGTTTGGATCGCTTGCTGGAACTCCGTTGTGGTGAGAGCTCGTACTTCGTTAGAAGAGGGTATCGAGGATTCAGCAGGTTTAGCGTTGGCAGCATTGACTCTAACTTCGGCGTAAAGCTGTTGCGTGGATATTTGTTCGAGTTGGGGACCTTTTGCGTTAATGAACATTTCCCATTTCTCGATCGTGGGTTTATCGGTCATCAGAGTATTTAAGAACTTGAGATTGAGTACCGATTGCTCCATATTTGTTGTATTTGCAGGCTTATTGTAGTTGA
>VBAU01000422.1 GCA_005883855.1 Bacteroidota bacterium | reverse complement strand
AAAAATTCCCCACCTAATCCCGCGATTTCAAAACCTCTCAGGTCGCCATTCTTTGCGACTAACCCGCTACCAATATTCGTAAAATTGATGATGACTGAACTCCCCTGCACTTTCATTGATTTATACATCGGCCCACTATACACTATGTTTTTATTATAGACATTATGCAAAGCAATTGCTGCGAGACGTTTGCCCACATCCTGTTTATTCTTCGGATGAATGTCGGTTGAATTACCAATATCTGTCGTAACAGCCATGCCTGTATTCGGTAATGATAAGGTCATGGTCTGCGCTTCACGCAGCTCAGCCCATGTACTTCCTTTTTTGCTGTTACCATTGTCGGCATTATAGCTGGCGAGCTGCACAAAGTAAAATGGAAAGTCTCCTTCACCCCAATGTCGGCGCCAGTCAGTGATCATCAGCGGAAATGCTTTCCTGTATTGGTATGCACGGCCGGCATTTGACTCGCCCTGGTACCAAATCACTCCCTCAAAAGCATAAGGGGCGAGCGGGTTGATCATCGCGTTGAATAATAATGTTGGGTAGCTATTGGGACCAACAGAACTCGCACCTCCAGAAATTTGTTCCACGCGGAATGCCCAGTTACCTGCCAATGAAATTACATTGTCGCCAATAGTTAATTTCATTTCTGCACTGTCGCCATAGATACCACCTCCCCCACCTGTATCTTCAACACGAACGGCGATAATATTTTTTCCGGCCTTTAAAACACCCGCTTGTATCACATATTTTCTGTGTGTATTGTAAGAATTTATTCCGCCGACCTTCACACCATTGACATACGTAACATCATTATCATCGATCATCGCTAATTCAAGCATGGCTTCTTTACCTGCGTCAGAAGGAGACACATCGATTGTTTTGCGAAACCAAACGACGCCATCGAGATCGCCCAATTGCTTTTGCTCCCACAGTGAAGGCAGCTCCATTTGCGGCCACTTGCTGTCATCGAGATCTGGCATTGTCCATGCCGCTGTCTCACCGGCCGCCGGTAATGAGCCTTGCAACATTTCTATCTTTTTCATGACCGCTTCTTTGCGTACCTGCTCCAATGAATCAAGATTGAGAAGAGGCATTTGAGCGATCATGTTTTTGAATTCATCGCTGTTTTCAAATCCCTCCCGACTCGTCCATGTTTCTACATGTGTGCCGCCCCACGAAGTGTTTATTAAACCGATCGGTATTTTCAATTGATCATATAATTCCCTTGCAAAAAAATATCCGGTGGCCGTAAACTCGCCTGCGGTTGAAGGACTGCATACGGCCCATTTGCCTTGCGGAATATCCTTCTCCGGTTTTGTGCTGATCGTGTTTGGAATTTTGATGTGACGTATCTTAGGATAATTTGCTGATGCAATTTCCTGCTCGTAATTATTTACTTTCCCCCAACCTTCAATCGGCATTTCCATATTTGACTGGCCACTGCATATCCAAACTTCCCCAACCAGGACATTATTGAATGTGACTGTATTTTTTCCTTTTACCACAAGCTTATAAGGACCACCTGCTAACTCTTTGTCGAGACTGATCTTCCAGTTTCCATCTTTATCAGCAGAAACGGATTTGGTTTGATGATTAAACGTGATGCTGATCTTTTCATTCGCATCTGCCGAACCCCAAACCGGAATGGGTTTATTGCGCTGAAGCACCATATTGTCTCCAAAGATCTTTGGAAGAGTTACGTTAGCAAAGATTTGAACAGTTGAAATGACAAGGACGAGAAGTAAAAGATTTCTTTTCATACCAGCCTGATTGAGAAGATAAATATAGGGAAAGTGAATTTTAAATTTCTTTTGGCCGCCGGAAGGAATGGCCTCCAGGTGGGGGACAGGTTGAAATGGTTGAATACTTGCTAAATCAAGGAGCAGATCCAAACAAGGCAGGAGCATCGTGGGCGACGCCACTATCCTGGGCAAAGAGGAAAGGGCATATTGAAGTTGAACAAATTTTTGGTAAAGGCAGGTGCAACATAAGCTTCAAAAAAGAAAAACAAAAGTTACGACCGATTGAGCGACAGGAACACAGGCTCCGCAACCTTGGCCCTGAGTGTTGGGCGTAATTCGCATGCTTTTAGTTAAATTCTTAATTCTTCGCTTCAGACTGACAGCCTTCGTAATTACTTTTTCTGTTCAGTCTGTACAACGGCTTGCTGCTTCTGCTGCGCCTGTTGTTGTTGCTGTTGTTTTGCTCTCTTTCTGAAAAAGCCTCTAAATAAGAAATTATGTTGTAGGGCTTCCATATCCTCGTCAAATTTTTTCGTGCCTGACTTTATATTTTCAACGGTAAGTCTTAAATTATCTGCCGTTGCCTGGTCATGCAGCACCACTCCTGCAAGATTGCTGCTGTCTTTTAATTTATTGCTCACCTCGCTCAAATTGTCCGTGAGCTCTTTTGCATTTCGGGACGCTTCCTGTATTTGTAACGAAGCAGCTTTTAAATGGGCGAATAAGACAGTGTCATTAACCAACCCGTTGGTCAGCGATCCCTG
>VBAU01000421.1 GCA_005883855.1 Bacteroidota bacterium | reverse complement strand
CTCAAAATCCGGTCATGATCGAAGGCTCAGGACGTGAAATTTGTACTTTGAAGGGAACAGCGTAAGATAACCTTCATCGCCGATGGAGCCTTGATCGCGACCTTGCAACATATTACTAAGCGGCAAATGACTAAAATAGTTTTCCGCCTACGTAGTTTTACCCAAATAGGCTCCGTATGACCAAAATAGGCTCACTAGGTTCTTGACCAGAATAGGCTCGGTAGGCTGAATCTTGACCAAAATAGGTTTAACTGCTAATTATGCACCCCGCTCGCACTTTCAATTTTTCAAAATTCCAAGAGTCTTCTTGTGCTTCAAAGAATGCATCACAATGGCTTCTCATCCTTACGAAACTCTCTGGGTTGACCGAGAGTTCGATAACCTCAAAGACGACGCTTTTTTGAAGATCACGGATGCCATCGCTGCCAAAGGACACTCATATAAAGTCCGAACGTCAAACTCTTCAGTCTGGGAGATTATCTGCCGTGGAAGGACGCAATACAAATGTAATTTCACGATAAGAGTGCGTGGAAATGAGTTCGGTGCTAGGCTAGTCACGCTAAAGCCTCACACTTGCCCAGCAATCTGCCATGATAGCTGGGAAATACTCAATTCCACGAAGTATATCACGGCTCACCAGCGGGCAAACATCAAAGCTGATACAAAGGTCAAACCGAAGACCATTCAGACCAATGAACGAGTCGGATTTGGAAACCAGATCCCATACAAGGCAGCCTGGCGAGCTCGCCAAGCGGTAAAGCAGGAAGTTGAAGGCAATATCAAAGAGCAATTCAAGATTTTCATGCCTTGGGTGCTTGATATGTCACATGCAAGTAGTGGAAAGCGAATTACAGACTCAGATGAGATGTTTGAGATTATCCATCGAGGTGATCTGCTACAATACGATGGTGCAGTCGTATTTCACGTTGAAAAAGAGAATGAAGATGGTGATATTGAGGTTCACGGGGTATTTATTGCACCTCATGCATGTGTTAATGCCTTCAAATATTCACGGCCTATCCTGTTCCTTGATGGTGGCCATATGTACTCTGAAGAAGGTGGAGTTCTTCTTATGGCGACTACGCTCGACCCTGATGAAGAGATATTACCGCTGGCATTCGCTATTGTTACAACAGAAGCAAAGAAAACATGGACCTGGTTTCTTGACTGCTTCCACAGCACATTCTTGTATTGCTCAGGTAACCTTTCGGTTATCTCAGACCGTGCAAAGGGTCTCCACGAGTCAATTGAAAAGACAAAACCCGAGAATCTCGACATCTGGCATTACTACTGCACCCAGCATCTCCGGGAGAATGTTGAACGTCAATTTGGTAAAGAGATCGGTGCTCTTTTTATGAAAGCCTGCCTTGTCAAGACCATTAGTGAATTCGACACTACCCTTGACACAATTCAAGCAAAGGAGCCTGGAGCTGCTGAATACATTCGGAATATTCCAGCAGATCATTACGCATATGCTCACTCACCACTGACGGACTTCCCGAGATTCTTTCACACAACGTCAAATATTGCGGAATCAAGCAATAATTTATGGAAGCCAGCCCGGCAGATGACATGGCTCCTTGCTGTTGACCATATCTGGCATTCAATCATGAAGCAATTCTATGATCGGCGTGAGAAGAAGCACTTCACTCAGGACCTCACAAGGTTCTATGATAAGTACTGGGAAATGGAGCGCGAATCTTCCGGCTTTTACCTAGTTCAGCCTCAAAGCAGAAGTTCTGGGACTGCTCTTGTAAAACGAGGTGAATCTAGCCATGGTGGCCGCCTAGTTAACCTTCGCCTCCATACTTGTACTTGTCTAGAATGGCAGGATCGACGCTTTCCTTGCAGGCATGCAATAGCAGTGATGCATTACTTCAAGGATAGGGAACAATTGCAAAGAGATCCCTGCCGTAGATTCTTTACGGTTGAAACATACAAGAAGATGTATGAAGGCTCACTTCGACCAAGCCCATGGACCAGTATCGCTCCAGAAGAAGGCTGGATACCTCCACCAAAGCCAAAAAAGAAAGGCCGACCAAAGGAGAAGCGCTATCGCCGTCAAACACTTCATTCTCAAGTAAGGAAGGAGTCCCGCAAGCTCAGCGATGCTCAGAAGCGAGAGCAAGCAAAAGCTAGACGAGGTGCTACTTCGACAAGCACTACACAAAGTCAATTGAGAGTACAAGGGGGCCAATTAAGTGGGATTCAGCGTGAGCGGCTTCAGCAGCGACTGGAGCATAGTTCTGATGAAGATAGAGGTAAGTTGCCCGCAACAACAATGCTAAGCAAAGCTAACCCAGTAATAGGGACTGATGATGACTTAGAGAGTGATTCTGATAGTGGTACTGACTTCCCATGGGAGCTTCATGACAATCCACTTGATGATTTTGATGTAAATTCTGAGGCGAACGATACCACGCTCGAAACAAGCTCATGGAATGGCTTCTCTGACCCTCCTGCTATGGAAGATCCTATTGTGAAGGAATTACTAGAGATTGATAACGAGATTACAAGAGTTTTCGACCAAAACAGGAAGCTGGATGCTGCTATGGAGCGGCGCAAGCAGCAGGAGCGGCAGCAAGAGCAGCAGCTATCCCACGATCGATTCTCTACTCCTCAACCACATCAGAAAGGGTCAAGCCCTAAATTGCCTACCACTCCACTCTCGATTCGAGCGAAAATGAATCCAAAACGGACTAGAGATGCCGCTACTGAGGTTTCAAACTGCGAACATGAAGGTACACCTTCTAAACGGGTTAATATTGTGGAATCATCAGAGGAAGAGAGAGAACCTTCATCAAGGAGCCTAGAGGCTCTAGAAGCTGCACTTTCGCGAAATGATAAAGCTCAAGGCATCTCCACAGGCAATATCATGCACCAAAAGCGAAGGCGAGGGTAGAGGTCATAATCTTGAGCCTTTTCTCACTTAAAAGTTTCGCATTAGCTATGTGATTAGAGTTCAAAATTGATTTAGAATCGAATTGGTGCAGAACCTATTTTGGTCAAGATTCAGCCTACCGAGCCTATTCTGGTCAAGAACCTAGTGAGCCTATTTTGGTCATACGGAGCCTATTTGGGTAAAACTACGTAGGCGGAAAACTATTTTAGTCATTTGCCGAAAAAAAAAACTACAACTCACCAAGTGAATCAAGTTTTTGGAATTTACAACGCAACGCAACGCTCACACGTCCCAAAAGAAAGCCACTTAACTTCCTGACACTCTGGCTGTCGCCCGACACCCAGAATGTCGCAAGAAACGCGAGGATGGCCCAAAGTTGGGGGGCGACATGAAGTCCTGAAAGAACACGGGGACCATATTATCGCAGAAATACAAGAAGTTCTGGAACACGCTAAGACAGACAG
>VBAU01000420.1:3387-3826 GCA_005883855.1 Bacteroidota bacterium | reverse complement strand
CGAGAAGGCGTACCGATTTCTCCTGGAAACGCTCAACGACTTTGCAGCTACCAATTCCTCGTGAGTTAAGTCTCCGCCATCTGCGTTTGATTGATAAGTGTGCGCGCCATTTACTTCAAATATTTATCAAACCAATCGGCAAACTGCTTCAGCTCGGGCATCATACTCGCCTGATCGTGGTCCGCGCCCTTCTTAATGATGTAACTGTTTGGGACGCCAACTTCTTTGAGTCTCGCGATAAAAACCTGCGATTGCTCCAAAGGGACCGTTTCGTCCGCGTCACCGTGTATGATGAAGATGGGCGGATCATCCCGTGTAACGGAATATAGTGGCGATATCTCCCTCCCAATCTTATTTCTCTCGGCAGTATCGGAAACGACGTCATAGGTATGAGTTTTATCGTTCCATTTTTTGATATCAAGAGCCCCGTATACACCAT
>VBAU01000420.1:0-3279 GCA_005883855.1 Bacteroidota bacterium | reverse complement strand
AAGAAACATGATCTACAGGATCCTTTGACGCGGTGTCAATTTTGTCATCGGCAGTTGCGACTGCAAGCGAGAGATGACCACCAGCCGAATATCCCTCAATGCCGATGTGATTGGGATCGATGCCAAGTTCTTTGGCATGGTATCGAATATACCGCACCGCTCTTTTCACATCACTAATTTGCTCGGGTATTGCAAATCTCGGTTGTGATCCAACGACAACTTCAAACACTGTATATCCCCGGTCTACATATAATTGCCTGGACGTTTCGATGGTTCCTTCGCTTGTTGCCATGCCGTACGAGGAATACCAGCTTCCTGCCATGACCCGGATGATGGCCTTCCCTTTCGAATTTCCAACAGGGCTAAGTTGTAGCATCGTTAATGCTACTCCATCCTTTCTTCCATAGATAATTTCTTTAGTACCGCTATTGCTTTGTGCCTCGAGATTCGCAACTAGCAATAGCATTATTGTCACCGCAAAAATCTTCCTCATAATTTGAGAATTTGATTGAATTTACAAATTTGTTGTGGGACCATCGTGAGGATTACTTCGTTCTCCCTTCAGTTTCAATATCACCTTTCTCACTCCGTGCCTCATGATGATAATCTCTGTTGATCGTCTCTTCGAAACCTTTTTCGTCTTTTAAATTACGTCTCAACACAAAACCAATAAATGTAATTACTGCGATCCCCAGAACGATGATTAGCGGCCAGTTCATAAAGAATTTCTTTTGAAATTAAAATGAATTTTTTGAAGGAATGTGTTAAGTTTTTCCGGTTGGGATTGAGGGTGGCTGAGGAAATGAGCACCGATGTTACCGCTGGTCTGAATTGCGACTCTGTTGTTGGAGCCATCGCCCCGAGTCTTACTCTTGTTCCGGGCCGATTGAAATCTGGTTGGCATCACGATGGCTATCACTGTTCCCCTTTTTAAGTTTCGATTTTGGCCACTTCACTGAAGTTCTCCTACACTTCGCAGTGATAAATTTTTATTGCTTCGCCTTTCTTTCAAATTTTGGGTCATAAACATCAACGATGATAACAACCTCTCAAATGAGATCTTCAAGCGCCTTAAATGGATTAACAAAAAGCGAACTGTTTGACTTGGTCTGTACCTTAAATAAAAAAGGAGGACCAGAGGCTCATGAATATGAGTATTTAAACAAGTGCATAAATTCAATTCCGATTATGCTATCCAAAGAACTTATAAATCTGGAAGACGTTGAAAATATTAAAGACCAATGTGACTTTCTTAAAACGGATAGTACGGTAGCGGGACATGCAAAATTGAAACCGTTTGGTTATGCGGGAGACTATCTGATTATAGATAAAATTTATCGAAAGAAGGTTTCTGAAAAGTATTTTAAGTGGGATCACCATGCAATGGAATACCGCCGCTGTGGAGGCGGTGAGAAACAGGAAACAATTTTTTAAAAAGCTCATCCACTCAAAACTTCGGGAACATAAAACCATGCGCCTCCTGAATATAGCCAGTGGGCCTGCGCGGGATTTAAAGGAGATTTATGACGAAATTAATCCGGAACGCCTGCAAACAACATGCGTGGAGATGGATGCAAACGCAATTGAATACGCAAAAAATCTATGCGGCAATTATCTCCTGCAAATAGAGTTTATTAACCAAAACATATTTAAGTTTTCTTCGAATGAGAAATTTGATTTGATTTGGTCGGCGGGTCTCTTTGATTATTTTAATGATAAGATATTTATTCAACTAACCAAAAGATTGAGAGGCTATTTAAATCAAAACGGCGAAATGGTTATCGGTAATTTTTCAAGAAATAATCCTCACCGGACTTATATGGAAATTTTTGGTGAATGGTTCTTAAACCACAGAAATGTCGATGAATTGTTGGGGTTAGCCATTCAAGCAGGAGTTGACAAAAGCAAAATAACCGTTAACGAGGAGCCCTTAGGAGTGAATTTATTCTTACGGATGAATAATCAAACTGCATAAACCCCACGCCATCAGAAAATCAATTGCAGAGATTTTGTCCCCACGGTCAAAAAATTTCAGCGGGCAGAATTGAATGTTAAATTAAAGACTATCATTTAACATTTATAATTCAACATTCAACATCATAAAATCAGAGGTTTTGTTTCTTTAGTTCATTCACCGCATAATCGCACGCACGCGCAGTAAGGGCCATATAGGTTAGTGACGGATTCAGGCAGGCACTGGACGTCATGCAACTGCCGTCCGTGACAAATACATTTGGCACTTCGTGAACCTGGTTGTATGCATTCAGTACCGACGTTTTAGGATGGCGGCCCATGCGCGCAGTACCCATTTCATGATTGGCATTGCCCGGAAATGAGATGCTGCCGCTGACTACGACATCCTGAAAACCGGCGACCTCCAATAACTCCCTTCCTGTCGTCTTTATGTCCTCGTGCATAGCCTTTTCATTCTGTTTGAACTCGCAATCTACTGCGATAACCGGCCGTCCCCATTGATCTTTCTTATCGTGATCGAGCGTGATCCTGTTATCGGCATAAGGCAACGTTTCACCAAAAGCATACAAACTCATGTGCCATGGGCCTAACTCAGCCATCGCCTCCTTAAGTTCAGCGCCAATGGTAAAATCGCTTTGCGCACGACCGCGATACGCACTTCCTCCGAAATGGTAACCGCGGAGGAAATTGGAATTTTTTTCAATGATATTTTGAAACCGCGGAATATAGATCGGCGTGGGTCTGCGTCCATAATAATATTTGTCGTCAAAACCTTCCGCTCTTGCTGAAAACGACAATCCCTTGTGATGGTCCATGAGATTGCGTCCCACCTGGTCGCTGTTATTGCCAAGACCGTTCGGAAATCGCGATGAGGTTGAGTTGAGCAGAATAAATGTGGTGGCTACCGTAGAGGCATTCAGGAAAATGATGCGCGAAAAATATTCCTGTGTTTGCCTGGTTTCTGTATCGACGATCTCCACGCCGACTGCTTTCTGTTTTTTCTCGTCATAAATTATCTTATTCACGAGCGACTGTGATCGAAGCGTTAGATTGCCAGTGGCAAATGCGGCCGGCAATGTACTGGCATTAGTGGAGAAATAAGCGCCATACGGACAACCTCGATGACACGCATCGCGGGCGAGGCATTGCCCTCTTCCTTTCACAGGCTTAGTCAGATTAGCCGTTCTTCCCATGATCACATAGCGGCCGGGAAATGCGGATTCAATTTTTTGTTTGAAAAATGTTTCGATACAATTCATCTCGAACGGAGGGAGGTATTTTCCATCAGGTAAATGCTGGAGTCCA
>VBAU01000419.1 GCA_005883855.1 Bacteroidota bacterium | reverse complement strand
TCGAAATTCGCATATTCGAATTTGCGCCAGACATAGGAATTTTCGAAATTCGCAATTTCGAATTTGCGCCGGACATAGGAATTTGCGCACGACATGCGAATTTCGAAATTCGCATATTCAAATTTGCGCCGGACATAGGAATTTGGATGGACGATAGGAGGGGAATCGGGGGTGTCAACCATGCCGGCTGCTTGGCGTCTTGTACGGACGGTAATCGGAAATCTATGAAACTTGGGGCAATCACACCACACTTTCCCATCAGTTGCAGTGGCCATTGCTGTTATTCTCAGGGTTTGAAGGGAGTATTCGAGTTTGAATGACGATGAGGTGCAAATTTCTTCTAAGTCCAGATTGCCGTGGCAACGAGCGGTCGCTACGGTAACTACCTGTTTACAAACGCCAAGAAAGTTCCCCCCACGCACCGCCTCATCGCTGTTGTTTACATGATCGAAGTCTATTGCTTAGCTCTCTATATAAACACCCTTTGCCGTCCTATACCCACCCACATGAATCCTTCACCTCCCACAACCTATCAAATCTCTCGTAACGAAAGTCTTCTCGATGAAACCACCTCAACGCGAAAATCGCTCCCAAAAACAACTTCAAGATGCAAACGACACCTCGAACTCTCCCGTCATCACTCGGGAGGATGATGCCACACCTGGTAGTACGCCCTCGATGTTACTAACTTTACAGCCCTTGGTGATTCTTCGTCCAAACCAAAACGTGGTAGGCCCAAAGGAAAAGCTACTGGTACGCCACCTTTACATTTTTGAAATTAACACAGTAACGGCCAACAGTGCGGTCGAAGATCAACTTGCTGAAAAAGACCGTGAACTTGAAGAACTCCGTCGGCAACTCCAAGAAGCTCAAGACAAGGCAAGAGCTCGAAAGCACACCGCCTCGCAACTTGGTTACACCCATTGCCCATTATGCTGACTGTTGATGCTCTTGCGACGTTTAATCGACAACGTTTGTCATCCTCCCCGGTACAAATAACATCACCATCTTCTCAGTCGCAAACAACACCGCCTTCCCGTGTCCAACGACAACCTTTGACGCCGGTCGTTTTTCCGCTCAATACACAGGACGATGACGAGAGCGATATAGAGGAATACGAAAACATTGATCCCTCACTACGTACTATTTTGGCTCCAACGCAATGGAACAATCCCGCCGCGACGGAACCAATGCAAGTTGACAGAACAATCACGGAGCAACCGAAATCTGGTCGCCAGGCGAAAGAACCACCACACAAAAGGTTAGGATTCGAGAACAACAAACGGGGCTATGACGACTTCAGGGTTTATCACTCCCTTTCTAAACTGACTATAGACGTTTGTACGACAACTCCTGACGAAACACAAAGTCAATTTCAATTTCTCTTTTTCCCAGCAACCAAAGTCCATTATTGAGAATATGATTGACGAGGTTATTCCTTCGTATTGAACATGTCTGACTGCCAGATTCGAGACCAATATCCTCAATATCACCGGTCAAGCTTCTACTGTCCCCTCTCCGATGCTATCAAGACTTGCATCACCAACCGCAGAGGCCACGACAGCCAAGAAAATTATCGAAGGAATCCAAATCTTTCCAAACGCAAAAAAGGTCGTCCGCAAAATCCAAACTCCATCAAACGTCCTCGTATCTCGAGAGACACCTCGCCCTCGGAGGATTAACGGTGGATGGGACTTGTCTTTGGTGGAATGGAAGGTGGAGGATGGGGAGGAGGAGGCGGAGGGGGGGGAGGGGGAGAAGAAATGCTATTTTTTAAATTCGATTATCATAGTAATTCGTATATCCGATTTAATAAATTCGTACAA
>VBAU01000408.1 GCA_005883855.1 Bacteroidota bacterium | reverse complement strand
CATTGAAGGTGCACTTCTACTATCAAAAATCTATAAAGATCAAAAACAGTTCGACAGTGCCTATGCCTATCTTGCCTATCACAATCAGCTAAATGATCTATTAAAAACCGAAGAGAAAATTCAAAAGGTGCAGAGCCTTGGTTTCAATGAAATGATGCGAAAAAAGCAATTGGAACAGGCAAAGCTCGAGTACAGAAGTAAAGTAAAGATCTACAGCCTTGTTATTGGACTAGCCATTGTTTCCGTTTTTGCTTTTGTGCTTTTTCGTAACAACAAGCAAAAGCACAAGGCTAAACTTGAAGTTGAAAAAGCTTATTCCGAATTAAAATCTACTCAAGTGCAACTCATTCAATCGGAGAAAATGGCTTCTCTTGGCGAGCTGACAGCTGGCATTGCGCATGAAATTCAAAATCCATTAAACTTCGTAAATAATTTTTCGGAAGTGAGCGCCGAGTTGCTGGATGAAATGAAACAAGAATTGGCAATTGGCAATGGGCAATCGGCAAAGGCAATCGCTGATGATGTAAAACAAAATCTTGAAAAGATCATTCATCACGGCAAACGGGCCGACGCGATTGTAAAAGGAATGCTAATGCATTCACGTGCGAGCACCGGTCAGAAAGAACCGACCAACATCAATATCCTGGCCGACGAATACCTCAGGTTGAGCTATCATGGCTTGCGCGCCAAGGATAAAACTTTCCAGGCCAAATTCGAAACTCATTTTGATCAGGCAATTGAAAAAATAAGCATTATTCCGCAGGATATTGGCAGAGTTTTACTTAATTTGTTTACCAATGCATTTTACTCCGTAACTAAAAAAAACAAGCATCATCCAGAGGACTATGAACCATGCGTTTCCGTCAGCACAAAGCGATTAAAGGATAAAGTTGAGATCAGGGTTAAGGACAATGGTATGGGCATTCCTCAAAAGGTAATGGATAAGATCTTTCAGCCATTCTTTACTACGAAACCAACAGGAGAAGGCACCGGGTTAGGCCTCTCGCTAAGCTATGATATCATCACCAAAGGTCATGGAGGGGAATTGAGAGTGGAAACTAGGGAAGGCGAGTTTGCCGAGTTTATTATTTTGCTGCCAATTACATAAATTGTTCAAATCAAAATAACTATCATGAAAATTTTAGTTGTCGATGATGAAAGGGATATTGAAATTTTATTCCAACAGAGATTTAGAAGAGAGATAAAAGATAAGGAGATCGAGTTTGTATTTGCTTATTCGGGAGAACATGCGCTCACCTATCTTAATCAGCACGTGCATGAGGCTGTTTTGATCCTTTCCGACATCAATATGCCGGGCATGAGTGGTTTGGAGTTGCTGCGTGAGATCAAACATAAATATGATCAACCTCCTCCGTTTGTAATGATGATAACCGCCTATGGAGATGCCGAGAATTATAACCAGGCAATGAGTCTTGGAGCTGACGATTTTCTAACCAAACCATTAGACTTTTCTGTGCTGAAAGGAAAGCTAAAAGAAAAAGTACAATGACAAAAATTCTCGTTGCCGATGATGAGGCCGATCTTGAAGTGCTCATCAAACAAAAATTCCGCCGTCAGATCCGAGAGCATGAGTATGAATTTATTTTTGCGGCAAATGGTTGCGAAGCGTTGGAAAAAATAAAGCTAAATGACGACGTGGATATAGTGCTGTCTGATATCAACATGCCGGAGATGGATGGTTTGACATTGCTCACCGAACTGGGCAATGTCAGTCCGTTGATTAAATCTGTGATTGTTTCTGCTTATGGAGATATGGATAACATTCGTACAGCCATGAACCGAGGAGCATTTGATTTTTTATGCAAGCCGGTAAACTTCGACGATCTTGAAGTTACCATGAAGAAAACGATTCATCATGTGCAGCAATTAAGACAAACACTGGAAGCGATCAAAGAAAATAATATCCTGCGCATGTATGTTGACGAAACGGTTTTGAATTTCATGAACCGAAAGGAATTTGAGACCTCATTAATGGTAAACGAAACAGTGGAAGCTACCACTGCCTTTATTGACATCTGCAGCTTTACGACCATCAGCGAACATGAATCAGCTGATACGGTCGTCAAAATGCTGAATCGATATTTTGATGTGATGGTAAAAGAGATCCTAGCCCAAACTGGTTATATAGACAAATTTATTGGGGACGCTGTGATGGCGGTTTTTCGTGGGGATTATCATCTTGACCGGGCTATAGAAGCTTGCCTTGCAGTACGGGCAGCAGTCGAAAAATTGCCGGGCCATGAAAACGACATTTCGTTTATGCCGAAGGTTTCGATTGGCATCAATAGCGGTGAAATGATCTCCGGAAACATCGGTTCCGCGAACCTGCGACGATTGGATTATACTGTCGTGGGCGATGCCGTTAATGTGGCCCAGCGATTGCAGTCCGTAGCGAAAGACGGGCAGATCCTGATCAACGAAACGTGTTACGAAAAAGTAAAAGAGTCATTCCATTGCAATAAAATTGGCGAGGTGGCCTTAAAACATAAGAAGAATGCGATGACGGTGTATGAGGTCCTGGATTGACGTCTCAAATGGATGTTGAAATGTGAAACGTGAAATATACTATGAAACGAAAATCTTTCACGTTTGGCGTTTCACGTCTCACGTAACAATGTCCCAATAAAAGCAGCGCACACATGCAATATGAGCAGGCTTATTCTTTCTTAATGCCGAAGCTGGAACAGGAATTGTCTCCTGATTACAGCTACCATAGTGCTCATCACACAAAGGCAGTGATTGACGCAGCGGATAGGATGGCTATCGCCGAAAATATTGATGACAACGAAAAGGAAATATTGCGAACAGCAGCTTTGTTTCATGATGCCGGTTTTTTAGAGCATCATGTTCATCATGAAGAAATGTCCTGTACACTGGCCCGACAATATCTTCCGAATTTCTGCTATAACGAAACCGAGATCAACAGGGTTTGCCGGTTAATCATGGCAACCAAACTCCCACAAGCGCCGGGAAGTCCCCTTGAAGAGATCATGTGCGACGCCGACCTATATTACCTTGGAACGGATCGCTAGTTTGCCGTTTCTGAAAATCTATATCTCGAGTATCGCAAACTGGGAATTGTAAAAAGCCGCTCGGACTGGCGCAGAAAACAAATACTATTT
>VBAU01000407.1 GCA_005883855.1 Bacteroidota bacterium | reverse complement strand
TTGGTAAAGTAATTTCTGCAAAAGTGATCACCGATCGCGACACTGGCCGCAGTCGGGGTTTTGGTTTTGTGGAAATGGAATCTGAAAAAGAGGGCGGCGATGCGATGAAGAATCTTAATATGAAAGAAGTTAATGGTCGTCAACTCAATGTGTCTGTTGCAAGGGAAAAATCGGACCGCGGCAACAGCAAGCGGTGGTAGAAGATAAAGGTTTTCTGTGGCGTCGGCTTGTATCAGGAGTGTCTAAGAGCGAACGGCAGTTTGCAATGTCTCCCGTGTTAATAAAAGTGTCAAGAACGGTATTAAAGGTTTAAATGAATCCGAAAAGTTTTTCTTGCAACGTCTCACGTTGAACAAGCTTTTCAATTGGATCATTTGTCGTAAACAAAATTCTCCGCGAGAGTAGTGGGTCTGCTTTTAACGATCCGCGGCTTAATTACCAAAACATTGTCTCCAGGAACGCTTTTGTTACATTAAAATACTGCACCTTCGCAAAAATTCTTCAGACAATTATTTCAAACATGCAGATTCCAAAGTTCGCTCAGTCAAAGCCATCTTTTCATACAGAATTAAAAAAACGTATTAGCGAATATTTCAAGCAAAAGGGTACATCAAGTACAGGTAATTATAAATTGTTTAGTAAGGCATTTATTTTATTGTCGCTATACATTCTGCTTTATATCCATCTTGTGTTTTTTATGCCCTCTGTCTCATTGAGTATTATTGAATGTGCGTTGTTTGGTGTTGTGACTGCAGCAATTGGTTTTAATATCATGCACGACGGTGCTCACGGCAGCTTTAGTAAATACCCATTAATGAATAAATGGGCTGCAATAACACTGTGTTTTTTAGGTGGCAGTCACTATATGTGGAATTTAAAACACAATATTATTCACCACGCCTATACAAACATTGATGGCATTGATGATGATATCGATGCGAAACCATTCTTGCGCATGGCGTCCACACAACAGAGATACAAAATGCACCGTTATCAGCATTGGTATTTCTGGTTCTTCTATAGTTTGCTCTATTTGTACTGGATGTTTTTTTCGGACTTCAGAAAATATTTTGAAAGGCGAGTTGGTAATATGCCTTTAAAGAAGATGGCATTCAAGGATCATTTTTATTTCTGGTTCTACAAGATCGTGAGCTATTCAATTCTTGTGGCAGTACCCATATTTTTTGTAGGGTTGATTCCAACTATTGTAGGCTTTCTCATTTCGGCGCTTGTTGCTGGCTTTATTTTAAGTATCGTATTTCAACTTGCACATACTGTAGAGCATACTTCATTTCCTCTTGTTGACGAAAACAGTGGAAAAATTGAAGATGAATGGGCTATTCATCAACTAAAAACCACTGCTAATTTTGCGACCAAAAATCCCATGCTATCCTGGTTTGTAGGTGGTTTAAATTTTCAGATCGAGCATCACTTGTTCCCTAAGATTTCGCACGTGCATTACCCCGCATTAAGTTCCATCATTAAGCAGGCCTGTCTGGAATATCATATCACCTATGTTGAATATCCGCGACTTCAGGATGCGGTGAGATCGCATATTTCTTTTCTAAGGAAAATGGGCAAATAAATGGATTGAACTAAATAAGTTTTTCGATTAGCTTAGTTCCTAATGAAAGGAAGATTTAGTAACAACAGAATTCACCGCGCTTTCGTCACATTTTAAATGTTTGTTTCGAATCTGCTGTTCAATGCTAATTACTGAGACAGACCTTCGAATTTTTTTTGTGTGCTGAATAGTGTTACATTTAATGAAGGCACTATAACACATTCTAATAAAAAAGCATAACTTCTCCTAATTCAACTATCATGACCTATGTTGACGCTAAAGATCTCGCGTTAAATTATTCAGGCATTGTCGGAAGGCCAATGCTCAATAAACTGGTTTTTCTTGATGACAGAAAAATAACCTCCTTACTGATATCTTCCCGCGAACACATCACCGAAGTTTTTAGCGCATGGTGGCAAAATGGGAATAATAATGACAAGGCTATTATAAGAAATAAGGGGAGTAAAAACTTTGAAGTGTTTGTTATGTCATACAATCCATCCGTTGAAAAAGTCATATACTATTTAAGGCTCACCAAGTACATTGAATTAGGAAAATAATTTCCCAATGCTTTACGATTGCTGTTGTTTTTGTGTACTCTTATGCAGGTAAGCGTTGTGATTATGCTCAATAGCTCCCTGGGGCAGCCATTGCCACCAAATTCCAAGGGTTTTTTTAATGATGTTTGAATAAAATGCTGGTATTTGGTTTGTTTCTCCTTCAAAATAATTTCTGAAATCGAAGTCTTCAACAAGTTGCTTTCTTATTTGCTTGTAAAATTTTATGCGTCCGCGCCCTTCTGCTGAAATTGCACGCATAAAACTCATCCATTTGGAAGTAAAATCTTTTCCTGCAGCAAAACGCCTGTACACTGCTTTTGGTGAGAAAGTGTAAGAAGTAAGGTCAATCACTTTATCGTAAAAATCCACCCATTCATAGTTCTTGGGTTTGATATTCATGGCGAGATGATTGTTGAGAAAGTGAAACGGAAAACCAAGCACACGACTCTCTCTCTGGTATTCAAGATTTAGCGGGGCAGCTTCGCCAAATGCGCTTAGCAATGAATAACCGGGAAA
>VBAU01000406.1:2243-6352 GCA_005883855.1 Bacteroidota bacterium | reverse complement strand
CATATTTTTTATCTTAACCGATTTGCTTTTGATCTCCTCTTCGCCAATTATCGCGATGAATGGAATTTTTTTCTTCTCCGCATACTTGAACTGTTTATCAAATTTTGCCGGCTCGTGATAGATCTCACACGGAATATTGTTGCGACGCAGCTGTTGAGCGGCATCGAAAGCTGCCCTGCATTCTTTTTCTCCCAGGTTGAAGAACAAAAGCTTCGTGCCCGTATAGACGTCCTCAGGAAATAGCTTTAATTCCTCCATCACATCATAGATCCTGTCCACGCCAAACGAAATTCCGACGCCCGGAATATTGGGCACACCAAATAACCCAGTCAGATCATCGTAACGGCCGCCTCCGCCAATGCTTCCCATTTGAATCCCTTTTGCTTTCACTTCGAAAATGACGCCGGTGTAATAGTTGAGGCCGCGGGCGAGAGTGAAGTCAATCGTAAGTCGTGAGTCGTGAGACGTGAGTGGGTATTTGAGTGTCTCTTCCAGTTCGGCAATACCCTGTTTTGCTGAATCAATATCCCCCAGGATTTGTTTTGCGGCGGCGATTTTCTCCTCATTATTTCCCGATATGGAAAGATAATTTTCAACGACTGTAATTTGTTTCGAGTTCAACCCGCGCTGCGAAAGCTCGTCTTTTACCTTGTCCAAGCCGATCTTATCCAATTTGTCAATGGTAACTGTAATATCTGTCATCTTTTTTCGATTGTTAATTTTTATTTCAACAGGAATTTTTAATCGATGAAAAACGTCAGCATAAATATTTGCCAGCTCTGCCTCATCCAGCGACGAATTACTTCCCACAACATCCGCATCGCATTGATAAAACTCCCGGTACCTTCCTTTTTGTGGTCTGTCTGCCCTCCACACCGGCTGGATTTGATAACGCTTAAAAGGAAAAGTGAGCTGCCCATAGTTCATGGCAACATATCGTGCGAACGGAATCGTAAGGTCATACTTCAATGCTCGTTCAGTAATTTCGGTCACATTTTTCCCCTTCAATATTTTTTCAAAATCTTCTCGGACTTGTTGCTCTTTTGTCGGATTGTCCAACCCATTGTTAAGGATCTTGAAAATTAATTTGTCGCCCTCTTCCCCATATTTTCCCATCAGCGTCTCGAGATTCTCCATCGCCGGAGTTTCCAGTGGTTGGAAACCATACAGCTCAAATACATTCTTTATCGTATCAAAAATGTAATTCCGTTTTCGAACAACATCGGGTCCGAAATCTCTTGTTCCCTGTGGTATTCCAACGTTGACTTTAGCCATTGTTCCCGGGGGCTGATTGTATGGTCCTGGACGTTTTGCTGTTTGCCTTTTGAATAATCGCTTCACAAGCCTTATCGATCAATTCGAATGCTTCATGATATCCTCTTTCAGGCCCGGACCACGGATCTCGCACATCCATGTTTTTTCCAGGGTACAATTCATTCATCAATAGATCAATTTTCGATTCGTCAAATTTGTTTTTTGCAATAAACCGTATTTCATGCACGACATCTTTTGCCAATGCATAAATTTTGTCAAAACTGTCAAAATCTTCAGCAACAAATCTCCTGGCCCGTTGATTACAAATATCAATGCCATTCATCCGGGCGACTTTTTGTGATAATGGATGTGGTGGTTCACCAACATGATAAGTATCGGTACCGGCACTTTCCACGCTCCAATTCAAACCCGCTTTAAATGCTTTTTCCTGTAAAATTCCTTCTGCCAAAGGGCTACGGCAAATGTTTCCCAGGCACACCATTAAAATTTTCATGGCGCAAATATAGCTATATAGCCGCGAGCTTTTAGCTGTGAGCTCATAGCTCACGGTTCACAGCTAAGAGCTTCGCATATGGATTTCTTTCGAGCTCGCATCTCACTGCAAAGTATAGCCATGACAAACAAGGAAATTTTGCAAGCCGATCTGCTCGACATTTTATTCGAGCATCGCAACAAAGCTTACGGTGCATATGCACTGAGAAAAAATTATAACGACCGACTGCACTGGGCGTTGGGGATCTCACTCGTTGCCGTGCTCATTTTGATCCTTACACTTAATAGAAAAAAGAATTCAAATCCGCCTCTTGTTGAATCCACTGAAATTACACTTCCGACATATAATCCGGAAAAAGCTAATCAACCTGACCAACCAGGGCCAAGGGTTCAACCACGACGGGCTCAGCGGCAATACAGCAGCCAGATAAGAATTGTCAGTGACAATCATAAAACAAATATGCCTGATCAGCATGAGCTTCAAAATGCGCACATTTCTACTCATACAATTGGAGGTCTGCCAACTAACGAGGCCGGTAGCGCGACCGCACCAACCAATAGCCGAGGAAACGTTGAGGCCGGTAATGTAACTTCAGAAACGGTAAGAATTTTCTCAACTTCGGATGCCCAGTTTCCCGGCGGAATAGAGTCTTTTAAAAAATTTCTCACGAAAAATCTCGTCATGCCTGATGATCTGCAAGTTGACGAAAAGAAAACGGTACTGGTTCGTTTCAAAGTGGACGTCGATGGGTCGATATCAAACACAGCAATTCTGCAAAGCGGTGGCGATAAATACGACAACGAAGTTTTACGCGTATTAAATAAGATGCCCAAATGGGTGCCTGCAACGCAGAACGGCGTAAAAGTGGCAACATGGTTCACTCAGCCGGTAAGTTTTATCGGGGTTGAATAGTAAAATTTTTTAAATTGCTGGCCACCGAAACAGGATACATTCATGGCAAATGATTACGAAGACAAAAAACGCAAAACAAACATCTTTTTGCATTCCCTATACGACTATTCGATGGGAGTGCTTTGGCTTTGCGCAGGTGGTTTCTTTTTATTGTATAGGAAGTTTGGCATAGAACTGAATATGGACACGGTGCTCACGACCATATTTGGTGTAGCAGCTGTCTTGTATGGTGCGTTCAGGTTATACAGGGGTTACAGAAAAAATTATTGACGTGAAATTTGCTTTGATGGCTGAGTGCTTTCATAAATGCAGAGTTTTCTTTTGTCTTATCAGCCTATTTTTTTTATTGAACAGTTGCGGCAGCAATACAGAGAACCAGCAAAAGGATACCATTGATTCCGGCACCATATACATAAGTGCAGATGAGTCATTCAAGCCGGTTATTGACTCGGAGATACAAGTATTCCAGGCGCTGCATCGCGACGCACGAATTATCCCTTTTTATAAGCCTGAAGCAGATTGCATAAAGGACCTGGCTATCGACAGTATCAGAATGGTCATCATTACAAGAAGACTGACTCAACAGGAGGAAAATTTCATCGTTGATTCATTTAAACTGGGCCCGCAAAGCCTCATCCTGGCAAAAGATGCGGTAGCGGTGATTGTAAACCCATCATCGCCTGATTCCTTATTCACAATGGGTGAACTAGTACAAATACTAACGGGACGATTTAAGAAAAATTTAATCCCCATATTTGACGGTACCCATGCAACCAGTACGGTTCATTTTATCATCGATTCAGTGTTGCATGGCGATACGCTGACGTCCAAAACGATGGCAGCGAAAACCAGTGAGGGTGTGATTGACTATGTGTCGAAAAATCCCGATGCTATTGGTTTCATCGGAATAAGCTGGGTGGGAAATCACGATGATACCACCCAGCAAAGTTTTTTGAAAAGAATAAAAATGGCCAGTTTGGAGAGCACTGACATTCCCGGCCATTACGTATTGGCCTGGCAAGCGAATATCTATGCCGGGCGGTACCCAATGACCAGGGATTTGGTTTACATTTTGAAAGAGAAATATACAGGTCTTGGTAAGGGATTTGCGAATTTTTTGAGCGGGGAGCAAGGCCAGCTAATTTTCAAACGGGCTTATTTAGTGCCAATGCAAATGAATTTCAATATCCGGGTAACTAAATTGAATGAATAAAATATATTTACAATCTTAAAGTGAGTAAAGTATGAAAATCACGAAGACCACGATCACGATTTTGCTTGCAGGCCTGGTAAGTATAGCCAGCATAAATGCACAGAGCATACAGGAGGGCGTGAATCACCTGTATGCGGAAAGAAACAAAAGCGCCAAAGAGACATTTGAAAAAATGGTGGCAACCAATCCAAATAATCTTGAAGCGGTGTATTGGCT
>VBAU01000406.1:1757-2180 GCA_005883855.1 Bacteroidota bacterium | reverse complement strand
TGATATTGGTGGGTATGGGACATGTAAACCTTCTTGATGGAAAGAAAGATGAAGCTCGCCAGATGTTTGAAACAGCTATTAATCTCAGCACAGGAAAAAAAGGAGCGGATGTAGGAGTTCTAAATGCAATTGCCCGCGCTAACATAGATGCAAAGGATGGCGATGTTGCCTACGCCATTGATAAGCTAAAATCGGCGTCAAGTAAAGATCCAAAGAATGCGGACGTTTATTTAAACTTTGGGGATGCATATCGCAAAGCGCATGAGGGAGGACTGGCTGTGACTAATTATGACCAGGCCGTACAGGCCAGCCCAGGAATGGCAAGAGCCGTGTTCAGAAAGGGGATGATTTACTACACACAGAGGAACTGGGAATTGTTTGAACAGCTGATGAAGCAAGCAATATCAATGGATTCAAAATTTG
>VBAU01000406.1:0-1652 GCA_005883855.1 Bacteroidota bacterium | reverse complement strand
TCCGCAAAATGATTATTTACGCATCCAAACGTTGTGGGCACAAAAAAAATATGATGAGGCTATATCCGGAGCGAAAGCCCTGGTAGCGGCGGCAGGTCAGCAAACAAAGCCGAGAGTATATAAATTATTGGCTGATGCGTATGTTAGTAAGGGTGACACAGCTGGCGGTAAGCAATACATCGATGAATATTTTGCAAAGCAGAAGGAAGAGGAGATCGCGCCAAACGACTATATTTTGAGGGGACAGATCTACGGCGCAACAACCGGCGATGATCAGATAATTATGGACAGCTACATGAGGGCGGCTCAGATGGATTCAGATTATTCCGATAAAATGGATGTTCTAACAAAAGCGGTCACCGCCTTTGAAGCGAAGAAAAAGTGGATCCCAGCCGCAGAGTTGAGAATAGTCCAGGCAAAGTCCAGGAAGAGTCCGCTTCAAACTGATCCATTTTTTATCGGGCTGCGATTCTACCAGGGCGGAGCCTGTCAGCGTGCAGACAGCGCTTTCAAAGCCTATATTGCTTTAGCGCCAGACACTCTATTTGGTCATTACTATCGTGCTAAGACAAACTACTGTCTTGATACTACGATGGCAGTGGAACCTTATGCGTCGACGATGGTGCAGGAGTACCGGAAAACATTGGAGCTGGCACAAACGGATAAAGTAAAATTCAAGAACCAGGCTATAGAATCAAGTAAATTGTTAGCGGGTTACTATAACAACATAAAGAAAAACAAAGACTCTGCGCTTGCCTATCTGCAAAAAGGACTTGAATTTGATCCTACAAATTCTTCTATCCTGGAACTTATAGATTATCTGAAAAAGGCGCCGAAGCCAAAGACAGGAGGAACCAAACCCACCGGACGAATTACGCGGCCGAGTCCCGACGAAACTAAATCCTCAGCCCTAAAGAATAAAACGACGGCTGTTCCAAAATCGTAATCGTGGTTTTCTATTCATACAAGTCCCCTGCCAAATGGCGGGGGATTTTTATTAGAGCTAATTCGTGTCGCTATCTTATTTTTGCGGACTGTGACTCATCTATGATCTATCTGCTTCAAGCTAATTCAAATACATCCGGTTCCTATTTGCCGGTCGTTATTCAAATCATTTTTGCTGCAGGACTTGTCGCGTTTCTGATGCTGATTACCCATCTGCTGGGACCGAAGCGCAAAACAACTGATAAATTGGAAAATTTCGCCAGTGGTATAGAGTCGCATGGAGATGCACGTCAGCCGATGGCTATCAAATATTTTTTGGTGGCTATCTTATTTGTATTGTTTGATGTAGAGGTGATCTTCTTCTATCCTTATGCGGTGAATTTTAAAGGCCTTGGCTGGAGCGGTTTTTGGGCTGTAATGATATTTGTAGGATTCTTTTTATGTGGATTTATTTACATACTCAAGAAAGGTGCTTTAAACTGGGAGGATTAGTGATTTGATTTTTATTGGTGATTTTGATATTTAGAGATTCGGTATTGAAGAGTCGAACTTCGACTCGCTTGAAATGTTATAAATATTGAAGTATTAATTTTTCGTCTGAACAAAATATGGATCGTCCTGTATCATACAATATACACCCAAAGAAACTTGAAAGGGATATAAGCATGGCAGAAATGCCTGAGGGCAGCATGGGTGAAGGTTACTTT
>VBAU01000405.1:1750-5153 GCA_005883855.1 Bacteroidota bacterium | reverse complement strand
GCGAGTTCAGCGTTTCTCTGTTCAGTTTCCTTCAGCAGGCGGTTGGTCTCATCAAATAACCTTGCACTTTCAAGGGCTACACTCATGCTGTTTGCCAGCGTCGACAGCAGGCTGACATCGGAATCAGAGAATGCATTTTCATGATCAATATTTTGAAGCGAAATAATACCAGTGACTTTTCCAGCAGCGATCATCGGAACATAAATCTGTGACTTTGGCATGTCACCAAACAAAATTTCATTTCCTAATTCTCTCACGGCCTTTTCAACACCCGAATTGTGTAAGAGGTTTTGTCCCGTATCGATCACATGCTTTCTAAATCCGTTGGGCTGCCTTGGTCCTACTAGCGTTCTGTCCCCCTTTTCATAAGCATATTTGTCCTCGATCAAGTTCGCCTTGCTATCGTAGGTCACAATATCAATTACCTGCGGATCGAAGATCTCCCGCATCTTTTCGCCCACCAATTCATAAATGCCGTCGATATCCATTTGCGCCACCAAACTTTCCTGCACGCTGTTGATCACCGCCAATTGAGCATTGCGCTGTTCTGTTTCTTTGAGAAGCGTAGTGGTTTTATCAAAGAGCCTTGCATTTTCCAATGCAACAGTCATGCTGTTAGCAAGTGTCTTGAGCAGGCGAACATCGGCGTCCGAAAACGCATGCTCTTTATCCAGGTCCTGGAGGCTAATCATGCCCTTTACGTCATTACCTGAGATCAGGGGAACAAAAACCGCCGATTTCGGGACCTCCCCCATAATAAGGGGCGTGCCAAATTCCACAGTTTTGGCGTCGAGATCTTCATTGATCAACATTAATTGCTTCGTGTCAATCGCATGCTTTCTAAATCCTTTTGGTTCCCATGTGCCAACCAGCGTTCGGTCTCCTTTTTCATACGAGTAGTGATCTTTCATCATGTTAATACTGGCATCATAAGAGACAATGTCGATAACCTGTGCATTAAAAATCTCTCTCAATTTTTCGCCCACTAATTCATAGATGCCTTGTATGTTGAGCTCCTTTGCGAGTCCTTCCTGAACGCTATTTATCACTGCCAACTCGGCTGTCCTTTGCTCCGTTTCTTTCAATAAGCGATTCGTTTCATCGAACAGACGTGCATTCTCCAATGCCACACTCATGCTGTTTGCGAGAGTGCTGAGCAACCTTACATCGGAATATGAAAACGCATTTTCCTGGTCGATGTTCTGCAAGCTCACATAACCGTTTACTTTGTCGCCAACTTTCATCGGCATGAATAGCATTGACTTGGGCATTTCGGTGCCCGGTACCACTCTCAATCCAAATTCGGCAATGGCCTGGTCAGAATTTTCATTGATCAGTATATTTTGACCGGTTTCAATTAAATGCTTTCTCACTTTGTCATAAGGCCGCGGATCGGGAAACGATATCTCTCCCTTTTCGAAATGATAATTAAAAAACTCCAATCTCCTGTCATGGTCAAATGATGCGATAATCACTGCCTGCGCGTTAAATAACTTTTGAATTCTGTCGCCAACCAATTTATAAATTCCATTGATATCCAATTCGTGCGCTAGTCCTTCCTGTACGCTGTTGATTACTGCCAATTCAGCTTTTCCTTGTTCGGTTTCTTTTAGGAGCCGGTTAGTTTCATCGAACAACCTCGCATTTTCAAGCGCAACGCTCATGCTGTTCGCCAACGTTTCTAACAGGCGCACATCGGAGTCACTAAATGCATTGTCTTTATCAAGATTTTGCAGGCTCACATAACTGGTCACTTTATTACCTACTATAAGAGGAACATATAGTAACGATCTGGGCATTTCAGTACCCTGGATCACCTTCAGTCCAAAATCAGTCAGCGCCTGCTCCACATTATTATTGATCAAGATCTTTTGTCGGTTTGTAATGAGTTGGTACCGCAGCTTGTCGTAGCGCCGCGGTTCAGGATAGAATTTCTCTCCTTTCTCAATCATGTAATGAAACCTTTCGGTACCAGTCTCGTGGTCAAACGTAGCGATGATCACTACCTGTGCATCGAATACCTCACGGATTTTATTGCCAACTAATTCATAGATCGCCTTCATTTCTAATTCTCGGGCAAGACCCTCCTGCACGCTGTTAATCACTGCAAGTTCTGCGGTGCGTTGTTCGGTTTCTTTTAAAAGTCTTGTCGTTTCATCAAACAATCGCGCGTTTTCCAGCGCAACGCTCATGGTGTTCGCCAATGTCTCGAGCAAGCGAATATCCGATTCGCTGAAGGCGTTTTCAATTTCATTATTTTGAAGACTGATGTAGCTGTTGACCTTGTCGCCCGTGACCAGCGGGACAAACACACCTGATTTGGTCATGTTCGTGCCTGGCAATATTTTTAAATCAAAGCGGGCGTAGGCTTCTGCGTAATTCGCATTGATCACGATTTTTTGTCGTGAAACAATCAGGTGCTGTCTTAACTTATCGTAAGGTCGCGATGGCAAATAAAATCTTTGTCCATCTTCGATGAGATATTTGAAATGTTCCGTCGCTGTGTCGTGATCAAAGTTGGCAATGATTACCGCCTGGGCATTAAATAATTCCCGGATCCTGTTGCCAACAAGATCATAGATCGCCTGCATGTCCAATTCCTTGGCTAACCCTTCCTGCACACTATTGATCACGCCCAGCTCCGCTTTCTGTTGCTCGGTTTCTTTAAGCAACCTGTTTGTCTCGTCGAAGAGTCTTGCATTCTCCAATGCTACACTCATACTGTTTGCTAAGGTTTCGAGCAGGCGCACATCTGAATCACTGATTGCATTTTCCCGGTCAATATTTTGTAGGCTGATATTGCCGGTGACCTTCTCACCTACCATTAGCGGAACATATACTGCTGATTTCGGCTGCTCGGTGCCAGGAACTTTTTTGACACCGAATGTTGCAGCAACTTCTTCGAAGTTTTTGTTGATGAGAATCTTTTCCCGGGTTGCGATCAAATGCTTTCGTAAAATGTTGAGTGGTCTAGGCGCAGGATAATACCGTTCACCTTTTTCAATGAGATAGTGAATATGTTCTGTCTCGCTCTTATGATCGAAGGTGGCGATACCCACTGCCTGCGCATCAAACAACTCGCGGATCCGGTTACCGACAAGGTCGTAAATGGCCTGCATATCCATTTCTTTCGCCAGGGCTTCCTGCACACTATTTATTACGGCTAGTTCAGCCGTCCTTTGCTCTGTCTCTTTAAGAAGTCGCGCATTCTCCAAAGCGGAACTCATGCTATGCGCAAGCGTTTCAAGCAAGCGGGCATCGGATTCTATAAAGGCATTTTCTATATCAACATTTTGCAGGCTGACATACCCGGTTACCTTTTCGTCTATTATTAATGGGACGAATAGAGCAGATTTTGGAAACTCTGACCCCGGCAGTACTCTCAAACCGAACTGACGATAAG
>VBAU01000405.1:0-1568 GCA_005883855.1 Bacteroidota bacterium | reverse complement strand
TTACCGACAAGAGTGTAAATGGACTGCATGTCCATTTTCTTAGCTAGCGCCTCCTGCGCTGCGCTAATTACTGCGAGCTCCTGGGTTCGCTGATCCAATTGCGTCGAAAGTTGGACAATTGATCTTTCCAACTGTTCATAATCAGGTTTTGCCTCGATCATAATTGTATGCGGGGGTTGATGAATACAAGTGGTTTTCAAATGAGACGATGGATGGTGCCTGTTTTCAGTAGTGCGGAAAGGTAGAAGCGGTCCGTTGGTTTAGTTTTTAAATGTAGCTATTTTTTTCTGAAAGTTAAATGGTTATCAATAAAATGACAGGCTCTCCTTTTCGCGATTGAGTTGATTTTAAGCAAGATTATTGTCCTAATATTGAATATGATCTACCTGGATCAAGGTTGTGCTTTTTCCAATGCCTCGAGACTGGCCCATCCATTTTCACAATTCCTGACCCGACACTGTGGTTTAAGTCGTTCCGATGGCATCGCCGTCGCTGTGGCGTCGCAACCATTTAAACCGTAGCGCCGCGGCAGCATCGGTGACTCTCCGAAAGTTTTTTGCGAGCAGATGTTCTTCGATCTCATCAAATCATAATCGTTTTTTTCACCACCACCGTCGCTTAAATACGATTGTTTTTGCATTGAAATTGATCCACCTTAGTTGTATCAAACCAGCAGGCCGGGAGCTTTGCGGTGGCGGCCACAAACCTTTTTCCAATGGAGGAATTTTTATTTTTTAAAGCGGGAAAAAAGCATTTCAAGATTGATACTGGCGAAATACTTTACATCCATGCAGAAAAGAGATACGTCACGTTCGTTACGGCCACCAAGTGTTATCCTGCGCAGATCTCAATTGGCTTTATTGAAAAACTTCTTTCTCCAAAGTTATTTTGCAGAATTCATCGTTCGTACATTATCTCGCTCAAACACACCGATGAATTCGATAATGAATTAGCCTACATAGGAAAGAAAAAAATTCCGATAGCCGAACAATATAAAAGTGCGCTAAAGGCATCTGTAGTTGTTGTTAACAGCAATAAGACACCCATCAGGTTGGACAATGGGAACGTTGAAAAATTATTAATTGAACTTAATAGTTAAACACGATTTGTGTGCATTGACGAGTGTTCTTTGATTTTCTGTTTTGTGCAAAATCCAATTCGTTACAAAAAGACAGGCATTGGTTACCTGACACGGGGTATTCGTTACACAACGACTCGAACCCCATGGTTGCAGTTCTAATTTAGAGTTGCCAACAGAAATCAAAAACCATTAACCAAAACCTTAAACAATGAAAAGAGACCGAACTTTTCCATTTGCAGGCAAGATCGTTCTTGCCATTACAATCGTTCTGGCGATTGTTTTTATTCATTCGTGTAAAAGAGAAACACCGGTTCCAACAGAACAACCAGAAACTCGGATTAAGCCGCAGGTAGTTGACTGCGGCCCGGGCTATCATTGGGATTTTACCTTGCGCCAATGTATTCCGAACTGTCCAGGTGGGTACGTATACTGTCCGGCCCTGGGAACTTGCGTTCCAAATGGTAGCTGCACTACTACCGGCGGAAGT
>VBAU01000277.1 GCA_005883855.1 Bacteroidota bacterium | reverse complement strand
CCGGTGTGCAATTTACCATCCCCAAAATTTTGATTACTCTTTTTATCTTGTCCAAGTTCCCGAAATGATCCTTGATGGAACTAAGTATTGCAAGCCCGCATTGACGTGCTGCCGCCTCTCCGTCGTCATCGGAAAGATCTTTTCCTACTTTACCTGTAATGGAACTGCCATCACTGTTTATGGAAACATGCCCCGAGACATATAACAAGGTTCCAACCTCGAGACATCTTTTGTAAATGCCTTTTGACGTTGTAAGAGTTGGCAAGGATACATTTAATTCGGCTAATTTTTGTTCGACAGACATTTGATTTATTTAACCTTCGAAATATAAGTGATAATGTTTATTGCAATTCGGATTGAATGAGGCGTTACATATGGGGCACCGATCACCGCTGACCAGGTATTCATGGATGGTTAGTTCAGTTTTGCAAACGCCGCAAAGAATCGCCCTGGTGTCCCATTCATTTTTATTCCATACCCGCGCTTCGTGTCCTGCCTCCTCCTCATGACAATAATAACAAGGGTAATACTCTGCACAGCATTTAAATTTGATGGCGATCACGTCAACGGGTGAGTGATAGTGTACGCAACGCGTCTGGTCATCAATTAATTTACCTTTTATGTTCGGAATCATTGTGTCTTCGTTTCCAATGTAAGTATTTGGGAAACCTCGTTCCAGATATCTTTTGAAATAGTTTCAGCCAGCCGGTTTCCATCCGCGATAAAGATCTTCTCGCTTTGTTTCAGTTTTTCAAATGCTTCAAAATATTTTTTTCGTACTTGATTCAGATTTTCCTCATCCTCGTAAAGCTCCGTAAGGCTTCGTCCTTTGTTGAGGCGTTTAACACACACATCAATAGGAGCGTCGATGAAAATGTTGAGATCAGGTCGCAACAGGTCGGCAACTAAAGAATTTATTTCAATTACCCAATCCATATCCATGTGAGTGCCATGATACGCATAAGAAGAAAAATAGTAACGATCGGTAATTACAGTATAGCCTTCCTCCAGTTTTTTTAAGATGCCATCTTTCTTATTCAACACGTGTTCCAACCTGTCTGCGGCGTAAAGAGCGGCGATCGTTCTGTGATCTGCTTCCATTTTATGTTTGAAGATATCCCTGATCATTAAACCAATCCGGCTTTGGGTAGGTTCTGCAGTTGTATACACATTATGACCGAGGACTTTTAAATTTTCAGCCAACGGTTTTATCTGCGTGCTCTTGCCGCTGCCATCCAGGCCCTCAATAGCAATGAACAGATTTTTTTTCATATGCGGTCTAAAGATAAGTGTAAAACAGTTTTTTAACTTATTCGTTGGATTTTGCGGGCTTATTTAATTTATCGTCAAGAATAATCTCCATTTCATTTGGAGTAACATTTTTGCCAAGAATTTGTAAGTGCTCATCAATTAATAAATTGAAGGGAATGTAATTTAAACCGTAATAAGAAGCCATGTAACCCGAGTAACCTTTCATGTCAGAAGCGTTTATCCAATTGATGCCATCATCTCCAATTGCCTTCAACCATTTGTTTCTATCGTTATCGAGAGAGATGCTAATTATATTAAAACCTCTGGAGTGATATTTAGCGTATAATTTTTTAAAATCTGGATGCATTGCTCGGCAGGGAGAACACCAGCTTGCCCAAAAATCTAATAGGGTGACAGAGGAAGATGTACTCTGCAGTGTGACAGGTTCACCGATTTCATTTTTTAGATCCTTTAAAGCAACCGTGGTTCCAATATCGGTTCGTTTTAATCTTGCCAGTAACTTACTTATGCCATTGACATTTGATCTGTTTTGTTGTCTAATTGAAAGTTGATTATAAATCTTTAATGCTTGATCATACGAAAGTATTTCAGAAAAAAAGAGCGCTTGAGTTACAATATTATGATCAGGGTAAAGCTTAACCAATGAATCGAGACTCCCAAATAAATAATCCGATTGTATTTTTTGTGATAGCCCGGATTCGCTGATCCTTGTCCAAGACGCCATCCATTCTGAATAAATAGTCTGACTTTTTGATCCTTCAACATTGACAATTCTTAATGATGTAATGGACTTACCGGCCGCAATAGTAGAATCAATGTTTGCGTTTATCGTCATTGTTGAAGTATCTACGTACATATAATCAGATCTAGTGGGTGGAGGGAGGGAAAGAACTGCTACTACGGGCTCCAATAAATCGATCTTGAAATAGAAGTTCCCATTCACGACTGTTGTTTGATAAGATAATGGCGAATCGGGAAGTAGATCATATCTAAGATAAATCAGGCCGTTATAGTTGGTATTTAACTTACCAATAATGTCGTATTTTTTGACCTCTTGCGCACGCGTTCGAAATGAAATCAATTGGAGCAATAAGCACAAAAAAAACCACGCATGGGATATATTCATAGAAAATTTTTCCTTTTTGCCTTTGTTTACTTCACAACAAATTTTTCTTCATTGCCATGTGTGCCACTTAACAATCCAACCATGTTTAAACCAGCCAAATAAAAAAGGGCTTCAGTTTTCCGCTGAAACCCTTGCCTGTATTGGGTGGGAGTTGACGGGATCGAACCGCCGACCCTCTGCTTGTAAGGCAGATGCTCTGAACCAGCTGAGCTAAACTCCCTTTAGAGGGATGCAAAGATAGGGTTGTGAATTTTTTTGGGCAAAATATTTTAAACCTTTTCTTTGCCATTAAACCAGGCATATGTCGTATTGTAATTACGTCTTGAACGCAGATAAAAACTCGGTCCATAAATCCTACCATGATACTGAGTATGGATTTCCATTAAAGGACGACAGCGCTCTGTTTGCACGATTGATACTCGAGATCAACCAGGCCGGGCTTAGCTGGGAAACGATTTTGAAAAAGAAAGATAATTTCTTCAAGGCGTTTGATGATTTTGAGATTGAAAAGGTTTCCCGCTACAATGAAAAGAAAGTTGAGAAACTTTTGCAAGACGCCGGCATTATTCGCAACCGGTTAAAAATTCAGGCCACTATTGACAATGCGAAGCGAATTAAGAGTTTACAAAAAGAATACGGTTCGTTCAAAAATTGGTTGGATAGTCATCATCCAAAAACAAAGGATGAGTGGACAAAATTATTTAAGCAAACATTTCGCTTTACCGGTGGAGAGATCGTCAACGAATTCTTGGTGAGCACGGGCTACTTACCGGGTGCGCATATCGAATCGTGCCCAGTTTATAAGAAAGTGCTAATGCAAAAACCGAGGTGGCTGGTGAAGAGAAAAGTGAAAGGTGAAAAGTGAAGGATGAAGAGGTGAACCCGGCAAAATTTAATGGCGGTGCTTGTGCCGTGTTGCTCAGTTAGGTTGCACGGCGGGCAATCGGTAGTGTTGACCGTCGAGAGCGTACAACTCGTCAATTTCATAGGTCCAGAATTTATGAAGAGGGGATTTGGCCAGTGTCCTTACGATCTCTTTTTTGCTATCTCCATTCACCGTAATCCATGCTCTTCGCGATTCCACACTTACTGCGTAGTGATCAATGACACCTTTATTAATCAGATAATTAATATAAGTGCGATGACGGGGAATCAGATCTTTAAACTCCTCGCTAATCTCGAAATGAATAGTGACTTGATATTTAGCCATCGGTATACATTGACTGTATAAAAGTAAAATAGTTATTCATAGTGCAAAATAAATTTCGCCGAGTTCCTTAATTTTATCGGCAGACGAACGTTAACTGGTAGAAATCGTAAAGACACATTAGCTAGAATAGTTATTGGAACGTTAGCTCAGTTGGTTCAGAGCGCTGCTTTGACAGAGCAGAGGTCACTGGTTCGAGCCCAGTACGTTCCACATTTCTTGATCATCATCATTTATGTATCACACTTTCTTCGCGGATGACGCATTGTTGCAGGACTCAATGCAACCGGAACGTTAGCTCAGCTGGTTCAGAGCGCTGCTTTCACACAGCAGAGGTCACTGGTTCGAGCCCAGTACGTTCCACTTTTTAATGGCGTCTATATACGTATTACATTCTGCTTCACGCAACAGGTTCTATGTAGGAAGTTGCAGGGACTTGGCTCAAAGGATCGACCAACATCTTTCAAAACATTTTCCTGGTGCATACACTAGTACGGCTAAGGACTGGGTCATTTATTTTTATAAAGATGGCCTGGCTTATCATCAGGCAAGAAAAATCGAGTTACACTTGAAGAAAATGAAAAGCAGGAAATATTTTGAGAGTTTGAAAAAATATCCGAAACTATTCGAAAGGTTGGTTACACTTTATCAACGATAGCTGTTTCTTGTTGAGATTCCTGATCACCTTAGCTCTCCCGATAGTTATCGAGACCTTCAAAGCGGTGTCTTCACACGGCAGAGGTCTCCCGATAGCTATCGGGAGGTCGAGCCCAGTACGTTCCACTTTCCAAATTCCTCCCTCTTTATTGAATAAAGGCAAAGTTCTTCATTCGTATCTGGTGTAATAAAGTTTTTGTTGTACCCGAAACCAACTTTTGCAAGGAGTTTGATGGAAGAGTAGTTCTGCGGTAAGGTGATGGCAAAGATCTGCTCCTGTTCAAGTTCGCTAAACACATGCTCAATTGTTTTTGTTACAATCTCAAATGCATAACCATGGCCAGTATGATTTGGCAGAAAAGCAAATCCGACATCGAGGTGATCTAAATAATCTCTGCTGATCAATCCGCACATTCCAATGGGCACATGATTCGCTTTCAACTCCACCAATGCCAATCCAAATCCATTGTTGCGATAACTTTTTAGCGGCCCGTTTTCTAAATATGCCCTGGCCTGGTCGGTTGTCCTTACATTTTTTTCTCCTATGTATTTGATCCAGCCTTCCGTGTTTAGCAACTCTATAATAAACGCAGTGTCGCTAAGCGTAAATCTTCTTAGGATCAGCCGTTCCGTTACAAGTATATTCACTTTGTTGTTGTTTCGTTAATGGGTCTTGACTTCTCCCACTGAGCTATAGTTTCGTGTCGCAATCGACCGGTTGGTATAGGGATTGCATCTAAAATTACATGGTTGTTCGATTTTTTTTCTCTTTAGCGTTTCTTGTCTTTTCTCAGTGTCACCCTCGTCCGAAAACTGACACATACAAACGCATGCCTGTCGCAAAAAGGTTAGATACTGAGATTCCAATTTTATGTTATCACAATATCAAAAGCTCAATTGATCACCATGCACCATTACTAACAGTTACCGATAGCGTTTTCCGCGTTCAAATAAAAATGTTGCACGACAGCGGGTATCACACTATACTTCCTGATCAATTGTACCATTATTTGACCAAGGGATCGGCTCTGCCTTCCAGGCCCATTATGATCACATTTGATGACTCGCACGAAGAACACTATTCGGTCGCTGCGAAGGAACTCGAAAAATACGGATTTAGAGGAGTATTCTTTGTCATTACCGTTGCTATTGATAAACCACATTACCTGACTCACCAGGAAATAAAGGCTCTCTCTGACGAAGGTCACACTGTTGCATGCCACACTTATGATCATCCTATGCTCACGAAATTGCCGGATGACCAATGGTCAAGGCAAATCGATAAGCCAAGAGAGTTGTTAGAAAAAATAACGGGCAGGCCTGTTGACTATTTCGCATATCCCTTTGGTGGCTGGAATCAACGTGCTGTTGACGAAATCAAGAAGCGGGGAATAAAGGCAGCCTTTCAGCTTTCCGAGAAACAAAGCGCAACCGATCCACTGTTCACTATAAGAAGAATCATGGTATCAGATGTGTGGTCAACCGCGAAACTAAGTGAAGAAATCCACGCTGCATTTAATCGAAATCTTCTGGCTTACTCAACAAAGCAAAAAACAAAAATGCTTTAAGCACTGCAAGAACTTGTCATAACGTTTTCAAAACATCATTCATGTTCCTGACTGCATCTGCGCTCTTATTGAATGCAGCTTTTTCTTCGTCGTTCAAATCAAACTCAACAATTTTTTCCCATCCATTTCTTCCAATTACAACCGGAACCCCCAAACAAATATCCTTTTGGCCATATTCACCATTAAGCGATACACAGCACGTGAATAATTTCTTTTCATCGCGAACAATGGCTTCCACCAATGCTGCGCCAGCGGCGCCAGGTGCATACCAGGCTGAAGTACCCAGCAGCTTTGTCAACGTAGCGCCGCCTACCATCGTGTCGGAAACAATTTGTTTTTGTTGCTCCGCACTTAAGAATTTTGCCACCGGCACACTGTTCCATGTAGCAGTGCGAATAAGAGGGATCATGGTGGTGTCACCGTGACCGCCAACAACTACAGCGTTTAGATCAGCCGGGCTACAGCCAAGCTGCTGGCTCAATTGAAATCTGAATCTCGCGCTATCCAATGCGCCTCCCATGCCGATAATCCGATTCTTTGGTAGCCCTGTTGAAGTAAGTGCCAGGTAAGTCATCGTGTCCATTGGGTTGCTAACAACGAGAAGAATGGCGTTGGGCGAGTGTTTTAAAATATTTTCACAAACATTCTTTACAATGCCGGCATTGGTCCCAATCAGTTCTTCTCGCGTCATGCCGGGTTTGCGTGGAATGCCCGACGTGACAATAACCACGTCACTATTTTGCGTTTTTGAATAGTCATTCGTGGTGCCCGTTATTCTTGTGTCAAATCCTAACAATGCAGCGGTCTGCATCATGTCCTGGGCTTTGCCTTCCGCGAGGCCTTCTTTAATATCCAACAGCACTAACTCGGACGCCAATTCTTTGCGCGCAATATTATCGGCACAAGTAGCTCCTACAGCGCCTGCACCTACAACAGTAATTTTCATTTTGTGTATTTATTTTCTATCGATGAAAGGAGGTGCAAATGTATTGGAAAGTTCGATACGGCATGCACTGGACGTGTCTGTATTCGTAGTGGCTGTCAGAAGAACATACTGGCTTTTAGCTGGATAAAGCTTCCTTCTACTGATGTGGCATATGTTCCGGTCAGGACGATTTTGTTGAAAGGAATAAGAATCAGGCCGGCGCCATAGCCCTCGTGCCATTTGTCGGATTCTTCAAGTGGTTGCCACACTCTGCCAACATCATAGAATGCAAGCAGGCCGATTTTCCCATTGTACAAATAACTTTTTGTGTTTGTCAGCCAGCGGATCTCGTTGTTATTGTAGAAGGTCGTCTTTCCGGAAAACCTTTCTCTCTCATATCCCCTGAGGTTTATCGCGCCGCCTATTTTGTTGAGGTGATAGAAGTCGGCGTCCCCAGAAAGTGCCGCGCCTCCGGCCCTCGTAGCAATGCTAAAATATTTTCCTAAGGGAACATAAACAGATAAGGTTGAAGCAAGATTTGCAAATGAGCGATCTGTTTCCTTTAGGTTGTGAACATAATCCGCAGCCAACATGAAATCCACGCCGGCAGTAGGAAATCTGTCATTATTAGTTTTATGAAAATGATACGCGGCTTCTACGCCAGCAAACGGCCTCGATTCGAAAAGTGCCGGATCAATGCTGTGATCCACTGCGACATAGTGCCCCGTTGTTTTATCAACTTTAATATTTTGATAAAAGCCAGAAATATCCAGCGCCTGGTGCCGATCCATGCGTAGCGACAACCCAACGCCTGCATAAAGTCTACTGGTGTAAGTCTTGTGGAAAGTTCTTGTAGAATGTGCATTCACCGTTTCGTTTCCAGGGCCATAATAGTTCTCAACGCCGCGAGGATCGAGTCGTGTTTTTAGTAAAAGGTCAAATGGGCCTACTGCATGACCGAAGCGACCGACATATCCGACATTGATCGCATTTCTCAAAAATCCATAGTTCGCACTGAGCACATGTGTATGCATGTACTTTGCTGTTCGCCAGGGTTGCGGCTTATATCTCATATTGATACTTGTTCTCGCACCGGTTTTTGTGAACAATCCCATGGGATCGTCTTCGAACACTTTGTATTCAGGTGCGCTGAAGAGCAGCAGAATAAAGAAATCAAATTTTTTTGTGTGAACAGTATCGAAAAGGAATTTCTTACCAACGGATAACTTGGTCCGTGCCTTTGATTCAATCGAAATTGAATCGGTCCCCGCCGGGTCTACCACCCTGACTTTTACTCCATGCGGCGGTCCCGTGACTTTTACAACATCTGCATTGTCCAGGCTGTTTAATCTTATTTCCCTTGTTTCTGAATTGGAAAACGTTCTTGAATAATAAGGGTTCTTTTTTATCTCGTTTTCCTTTGTAATCTTATAAATATTGATTTGGGTTTGGCCTTTGTCTAATCTTTTTATGTCAAAGAATTCCCTTTCGTTTGACCCTCTCAATTCAACGTGGTGAGAGAGGAAGGCGTAATAACGCTTTGCATAATCCTCCAAATGATCCCTTCTTGATTTTAATTTTGCTATAAGTTTCCCACCTGAAATTGCAAAAAGCTCCGGAGGCAGTTGATGTATGCCTGTCTCAATCACCTGGTCGGTGAGCGAGGCCTGCAAATCCTTTGCTATGGTGATCCAATCCTGTTCGGTAAGTTCATTCAGGAACGGGCGATCAAGTGGCCATCCGGGCTTATTGAACCTTTTTACATTTTTCATCTTGTAATTAAATGATTCGAGATGCACGGCGCCTGCAACATTTGTTGCTATCCATGGCCAAAGTCCATCGAATTTTGTATAAGCCTGGTCACGATCGCGGGGAATTGGTCGATAGATAGTTGACTTATCCTCCTCGAACTTTGCCCATCGCCAGTTATCAGGATGCCTTCCCCAGTCACCGATGACCATATCAAACAACCTGGCGCGAGCAAACGCTTTTTGATCAACGCGGTTATCATTGTCTTCGTAGATATGCTCGAACAGTCTTTCACTGCCGATCACATTTTTTGAGTTGCCAAAATAATCTGCGTCCTCCTGGTTTTCATCAGGCCTTTCCTCAAAAAGGTACAACTGGTCGCCAAACTTTTCGTTGTATTGATCACCGAGGGGTCCTTGCTTTGGAACAAAAATTATTTTTGGATTAGTATGATAAACTCCGGCCGCGGCTATCATGGGAGTTATTGTAATTGCGGCAAAAGGATAAGCAATGGAGGCCTGGTCTTTGGCGACGTGGGTAATAAACGTACCCTGGAAAGTATCTGAAAAGGCTCGTCCAAAATCTTTGTCAACGCTACGCAGCACATACTCTTTTCCATTGCTGCCTTTTAAACGTAATCCACGGGATTGCCTGCTGCCGCTTTCTCCTATAGGTGTGAGGCCGCCTGCGGCCGTGTCGATATAAAAATTACTCACTCTCACCGGGGTTGTCCATTCTTTGCGATAATGTTTACCCCAAAAGAAATTGTGGTACGCGCTTCTTTTAAATTTCTCTCCCGGGATAACTACTGTGGTTCCTTTGGTATAAGGCGAGTCAGTTACGATAGTTGTTTGTGACAGCGATGCTGTCGAGATAAATAGAATAGCAGGAAGAAAAACCGCAGCCGGATTTAGTTTCCGGAAACTGAGTAACGCATTTTCTGGAAATACTTGGGTCATGATTAGTAAACCTCATATTATAAAATCATGCCAGCCTCACCCCAAATGCGGAATAACCAAACAGAACAAGGAATGGGCTGTAAAAGTTGATTGTAAGTGGTCTGTAGCTGAAATAGTTTATGAATCCTGTATCCAACTTTATTTAAAGACGTTCACAAGGTCTTCAATTTTCATGGTGCCTTCAAAAGTGGTGAGCAGATTCCCCTTTTTGTCATACATGGCAAGGTAGGGCATAAATCGGATCTGGTAAAAGCTAGGGAGCAAATATTGGAAGTCCCGACCCACGGTAACGTTTCCAAATTTGTCGAGAGCGTACTTTTCGTAAAAGGACTTCATCATGTTGAACGGCATCATTGTGGTCATTACGATCTGAACATTCTTTAATTCATCCATGTCCTTGATGATCTCCTCAATTTCATGCTTACAGTGGTCGCAATCGGGGTTGAACAAAACAATAAGAACGGGTTTATTTTTTTGCAGGTCAGCTTTTGTGAAATAACTCGTGCTGTCGATCCTCAGCAATTTAAAAGGCGGTACCGTGGGGAACCGTTTATAAGGCGGCAGAAGAATTGAATCTTGCTGTGAGTAAACAATAAGACCGACCAAAATGAATATAGCTGATAGCAGTGACCTTTTCATTCAACAAAGAAAAGACTTTCATCGGGATTCTGATTTGAACTTTAGGAATTCTATAATTAACAAGGCTACATTTTAACAACTCTCCATCAAACTCTTGCCTGCAATTTGCCATCTTCAGGGAAAGTTTATAGCCATGAAAAGAATTTTTACATTTTCATTCGTTGCCCTGGTAGTAGCGATTTTTTTTACAAGCTGCGTCAAACAAGCACCTTTTAATGATGGATACTGGTTGTCAAAGGAGAGGGGACAAGTTGTTTACAGCTCGTCATCATGTCCCTATTATCTTGTAGAAACCGCGAATGGTTACACCGTAATACGATCGGTTAGCAGCCGCCCTTATGAAGGTGATATCCTTTACGGTGATTTTAGTTATTACGGAGTTAAAGATATTTATGATCGGACGGAGGGATTCCTTATCACTGCAGATGTTAAGGAGTACTGGCTGACATACTCCGGCGCACAAGA
>VBAU01000393.1 GCA_005883855.1 Bacteroidota bacterium | reverse complement strand
ACACATCAATGAAGTATTCCTTCCAAAAATAAACAACGGAGAACCTTTATATGTAGGGTTCTTTCATACTGGCGCCTACCAGGATCAGATCAGTGGTTACGGCGGTATAAAGCATTGCCTTATTCCATCGCCAAAGCATGTTCTCCTGGGGTATGATAAAAATGGAAAATTAGTTGATTCATTATACGCAAAAGAGCAGACTGCTCAAAGCATGTTGAAGATTCTTGGGTATCTGTAATAAAAAAGCCCTTTCAGTGAGGGCGGATTTGTGAAACCGGCCACTAAATCTTTCACAATAAAGGGCTATTAAAGATTAACGATAATTCCTGTTATGGCCACTATACCTTCTCCATTCATTGTACTGGCCTTTGTTGTAATGAACTTTGCCTAAGTATGCTCTGTCCAGGTAGTACCTGTTATCATAACCTCTCCAATAAATATATCCCTGGGGGTTACGATAATAATAACGTCCGTCGGGATATCTTGTTGCATAAAATGAAGGTCCGGAAGTAACGACCAACGAAGCGGAGGGACCACCATAAGGATAGTAACTGGAACTACAACTGGTAAGTATACTTACAAATGCTATTAAAATTGCCACCTGTATAATTCTGATCTTTTTCATAACTATATATTTAATTTACATTGCAGTAAAACAATTTATTTGCCGGAAAATCTTAAACAGTTTAACATGAAAAGAATTTTAATGTTACTATTTGCAATCATTTTGTTAACTCAATATTTGGACGCTCAAACCACCGAAGATTCTGTTAAGGCGGTTGTAAAACAATTATTTGAGGGGATGAAAAACTCAGATGCCAGGATGATTCAAAGTGCATTTGCAGACAGTGCAATTTTACAAAGTGTTGGAAAGGACAAAGAAGGGAAAATAGCAATTGAAAATGAAAGGATCGATGAGTTTGCAAAATTCATCAGCGGCCTTAAAAAAGGCGCAGCAGATGAACAAATAGTTTTTGAGTCAATAAAAATAGATGGGCAATTAGCGATGGTTTGGGCGCCTTACAAATTTTATTTTGAAGGAAAGTTTAGTCATTGCGGGGTCGATTCGTTTCAATTGGTATTTATCAATGGTCAATGGAAGATCCAATACCTGATTGATACAAGACGCAAACAGCCTTGCGAGTAGTTTTGATTTCAACCTGTATTTTATTTCCTTTGGGACTGTTGAAAAGAAAATAAAAAACCCTCCGAGGATAGACATCCGGAGGGGTATAAACCAAAACCAACTGCTTATGAGAAAATCTTCGACAATTAATTTATTTTACTGAAATCTCTTTTGCTGAAGCTTTGACTTCCTCTTTTCTCGGAAGGTTTAATGTTAAAACACCGTTAACATATTTCGCTTCAATTTTTTCAGTATCAATTTTTTCATCTATTGTAAAAGAGCGTTTGAAAGAACGATAGCTGTACTCTTTGCGGATCTGCCTTTCATCCTTATTTTCAGCTTCGCTTTTCGTTTCAGCTGAAACGGTAAGAATATTCTTTTCCAGGTTTACGTTAAAGTCATTTTTTTCAAAACCTGGAGCGACCACCTCAAGCTGGTAAGTATCTTTTGTTTCTTTGACGTTTACAGGAATAAAACCTTGCGCTTTTGCGAAATCATCTTTAAAAAAGGTTGGGAGCTCGTTAAAGAAGTTATCTAACAGGTTAAAACCGTTAGCTGGTCTGTTATTTAATTTTACAACTGTCATGACTGTATTGTTTTATCAGTTAATAAATTTTTTTAGTTTAGCTGATATTTTCAAATCATATACCAGCTATATTTTGCCTGGATTTTCCTGCCGTATAGTTAGAAACAAATGGTTTGTTACGTCATTATTTCCGAAATGAAAAACAAACACTGCCAGTATTGCAAACTTGAGTATTCGCAAACTTTTTTTCTACTTTTGTAGTTAATCATTTTTTACTTAAACAATTAATATGTATCCAGAAGAAATAGTTGTACCAATGAAAGAAGAGCTTACCGAAAACGGCTTTAGTGAGCTCTTAACAGCAAGTGAAGTAGATACACAGTTAAACAAAAAAGGCACTACTTTGATCATGATCAATTCGGTTTGTGGTTGTTCAGCAGGCTCAGCACGGCCCGGTCTTTTGATGGCAGTTGCTAATACAGAAAAAAAGCCCGATTATCTTACCACTAGTTTTGCCGGCTTTGATGAAGAGGCCGTAAGAAAGATACGCGAACATTTACTCCCTTATCCGCCATCTTCCCCGTCCATAGCGTTGTTTAAGGATGGAGAGCTAGTTCATTTTATCGAGAGGCACCAAATTGAGGGCAGGCCAGCACAGGTGATTGCAAGAAACATAATTACGGCCTTCGAGGAGCATTGTAATTAATACTTTGACATGTTTCATCGGCCTCCCGGCAGCGAGAGGCCTTTAATTGTAAGAATCATAGATTTATTTCATAACATTGCCCACTTAAATCTGGAGCTCCTAGATGTATCCCAACCTTTATTACGCGTTTAAGGATTTATTTAATGTTGACTGGAAGCCTCTTCGTTTTATCAATTCGTTTGGTTTTTTTGTTGCACTTTCTTTTATTCTTGGAGCCGTTACGTTGGCTGCTGAACTTCGGAGAAAAGGTAAGCAGGGATTATTACAACCAACAGAGATAAATGTTGTGGTGGGAAAGCCAGCCAGTATAACTGAGTTGCTGCTAAATTTTTTGCTGGGTTTTATATTGGGGTATAAGATCCTGGCTCTTTTTATAATGGATGGTTCAGTTACGAATGATCCGCAGGCATTTATTTTCTCTGGATTAGGTAACTGGCCGGCCGGAATTATCCTTGGCGTTTTATTCGCCGGAATTAAATGGAGGGAAAAAAATAAGCAAAAACTTCCCAAACCAGAACTGCGTAAGATTCGTTTTTGGCCACATGATAGGGTCGGTGAAATAACCATTGTCGCCCTCATCTTTGGTTTGCTTGGGGCCAAGTTGTTTGATATTTTCGAAAATTGGAGTGATTTTTTAAAAGAACCTTCCTCCTATATTTTTTCACCGGCGGGATTAACCTTCTACGGTGGCTTGATATGTGCCGCCCTGGCGATCTGGTTCTATGCGAAAAAGCATAAAATTGGTTTTTGGCATTTAAATGATGCCGCTGCACCGGCCTTGATGCTCGCCTATGCCGTCGGGCGAATTGGATGCCAGGTTGCAGGCGATGGAGATTGAGGAATTTATAACAGTGCTTATGCCGTAGATACTGCGGGTAAGATTGTCCCGGGAGACATGGGGCGTTTTAATCAGACTTTGCTGGAGCACGGGAACTTTTTTCTATCTCAATTTGGCAAGTATGATGCGGTGCCTCATGCGACGTTTGCAAAGCCCTCATTTCTCCAGTTTTTGCCAAATTGGGTATTTGCCTATAATTATCCGCATAACGTCAATGACGCGGGA
>VBAU01000276.1:32366-33000 GCA_005883855.1 Bacteroidota bacterium | reverse complement strand
AGGCTTCGGGGGCGTGCAGCAGATATAGAACGTAGAAGTTCGGGAGTGTGCCGAACGCTTATCGACTTCATTCAGGTTCGGTTCTTTACCAAAAACGGCAGAATAATCATTTAGCAACGTGTCAAGCTCGGTATGCCAGTCGCCAGCGTAAGTGATCCGCCATTTTGACGAATGTGCCTTGATGACCTTAATCGCAGATAAGGTTTGTTCCATTGCGTTTTCATTGACGCCGAGATAAGTTTTATTGAACCAACCTTTTTTTTCAAGGTGATTTTTCAAATCGGTGAGAAAAGCGTTCCAATTGGTTCGAAAAGTATCCGATGTTGGCTGCCACCGTTCATAAATGTAGTCTCCCGTTTTCTCGTCAAGGTATCGGAATCGTTCCCCCCACGGGATAGGCGTGTAAATGGTGATGGCCTCGTCAATACCGACGCTCATGGCAAGCTGCACATATTGATCGAAAATATTGTAGTCAAACTTCCAGGTTCCATTTTTTTGCTTTATCCATTCTATCATTCCTTCTTCAAGGCTGTACTCATTATCGCCCCAGGGTGAGTGGACACCATACGTCGTAATGAAAGTTCCTCCCGCATCGGCATACAATTGCAAATGTTTTCTCAGCAATGCTTTGTGT
>VBAU01000276.1:30400-32351 GCA_005883855.1 Bacteroidota bacterium | reverse complement strand
TGTTCTTCACTCCATGGTTTAACATGATAATACTCTGCGATGACCCACGGATTTTGCCAAAGATCCAAGCGAAATTTCCAGTCATGTGGTTTTGGCAATGTTTGATCCTGCACCCGGATCTTTATCTTTAAGTCAGCGCTCCCCTTTTCTGACTGCATTCGAACAACGCCATTATAAATGCCAGGTTCGGCGTCTTCGGGAATATTAACAGACAACCAAACCGCCCGTACTGTTTTTCCTGGTAGATCAAAGCGATCAGTTACGCCGGACTCGAGAGGAACAAATCGATCGGGTAATAAGTATGCTTTGTCGGCCGGGCCTCCCCCACAGCTTGCATCATCTGCATTGTAAGGATAATTGGATAACACGTAACAAATCTTATTAAGCTGGATATATTTTTTGCTTAAGAATTTTCCCTTTTCATTCTTCAAATCATTCAATACAAAGCGAAGCTGGTTAATCGTGTCTTTAGACCAAACCAATATCTCTGCATTTAATCTTTCTCCCCTCCATCCGGTTGCGGACAAGGATCCAGCTTCAGATGCTAATGACGGCAGCTCCGTTCGAAAATACAGTTGATCTGTGGACGCAAATGAAATGTGCACTCCGCTTTTCAGGGCGTTCCATGCGGCAATATTTATTGTTGAATCATACGCATATTCTTCCTGGTAATGGGGAGCCGTCACGGGAATCTTAGAAAAATCAACCTGGCCCTTATACACTTGCCCATAAGCGAGAGAAGAAAATAAACTCAACAACCGACAAACCAATACGACACGTTTCATGATCTTTTCTTTTTAATGACGCGAGTGGAGAATTGTTCTTTAATGGGCGGGTTTGCAAGTTAGGAATTTAAGGCGTTAAATGACCGCGCAGTATTGGGGGTTTGTTAAAGCAACTATCGCACTTTGTATCCGCGCGTCGCATAATAAAGAATATACAAGTAACAGGGCAACATAAGCGCGAGAAACACAAGTTGGAAATTAATCGTAGACTTTAAATAGCCAAACAATAATGGAATCACAGCGCCTCCTGCGATTCCCATGATCAAAAGTGCGGATCCCAATTCTGTAAATCTGCCCAGTCGATTGATGGCTAACGGAAAAATAGATGGCCACATTAACGCGTTTGCTAATCCCAGCGCAGCTACAAAACCGACTGAAACATATCCTTTGGTCGCAAACGCTCCAATAGTGAGCACAATCCCTACAACAGCCGAAATGCGTAAAGCTTTTTCCTGCGAGATATATTTTGGAATGGTAAATACACCGATCAAATATCCAACGAGCATAGAGGCGAGCGTGAACGACGTAAAATATTTGTACTGATCAAGCGGGATACCGAAACTTTTTCCGTAAATGCCAATCGCATCACCGGCCATGACCTCTACGCCGACATAAACAAAAATGCAAAGGACGCCCAACAACAAATGTGGGAATTGCCATATACTTGTTTTATTGCTCGTATTTTTTGCATCTGTCGAATCAGCATTAACTTCTGAAGCATCTATATCTGGCAAGGGCGACTTACGAATCATGAGCGCTAAAATGAATAAAACGACTGCCATTACGATGTAAGGGTAAATAATGCGGCCGGCCAATTCATTTAGTAAGTTTTCCTTTGCGACGGCATCCGTGGCTGCATTGATCTTATCCTGAAGCTCGTTTGCATTCTTTAAGACAATTGAGCTCAAAATAATCGGGCTCAGTATTCCCGCGCCTTTATTGCAAATCCCCATTATACTAATTCGTTTCGCCGCGCTCTCTATCGGCCCAATGATACTTATGTATGGGTTAGACGCGGTTTGCAACAAGGCGAGACCCATTCCCTGGACAAATAAACCTGTGAGGAATAATCCAAAGCTTCGCGTATTGGCAGCGGGTATAAAAATCAGCGCTCCGATAGCCATCACCATCAAACCCCAGCTCATACCCATTTTCATTCCCGTAAA
>VBAU01000276.1:0-30372 GCA_005883855.1 Bacteroidota bacterium | reverse complement strand
ATGAAGGGATCGCGAGGAAAAAATAGGCCATGTAAAACGCAGTGGTTACGAAAAAGGCCTCTGCATCCGTTTTTAAATTACACGCCAGCCTCAGGAAAGGGATCAGCGTGCCATTCATCCAGGTGACAAAACCAAAAATGAAAAACAAAGCGCCGATAATTACAACCGGGTTCAAAGCAGGTTTACGACTCATAAGCGTTTTTGATTTTTGTCAATATCTGCGAAACCTCAATTCACATTAAGTCTGACGCCAAAAATACCAAGGTAGAAATTAACAAACGCATTCTTTTTAGAAAAGAAGGTATATGCAAACGATTGACTCATTCAGCTACATTCAGCGCAGATTTTTTAATTTGCTACCGTCAAATGATGGAATCTATGTTAAAAGAAGTTTTATCATCTTATAGAATTAGCCCAACGGCACTCATTCAGCCTCATGGAAGTGGTTTGATACATAATACGTGGAAGATAACAGATCGATCGAACCAATATATTCTGCAGCGTATAAATCACAGTGTTTTTAAACAACCTGAACACATAGCACACAACATCGAAGCGATTTCTTCGTGGCTAAAGAAGAACCACCCCGAGTATTTTTTTGTGACTCCAATTAAAACCGCAAACGACGAAGGCATGTTACATCTGCAGGACCATGGATATTTTCGGCTGTTCCCTTTTGTGCAAGGCTCTTCCACTTATGATATTGCTCAAGATTCGAAACAAGCTTGTGAGGCGGCTCGACAATTTGGATTGTTTACTTGTGTGCTGAACGATTTTCCCGCAAAGGATTTGAAGATTACTCTCCCTGATTTTCATAACTTATCCTACCGCTATACGCAGTTTGAGCATTCAATTGAACAGGGAAATTCCTCAAGGATACAAGAAGCCAAAGGAGAAATTGATTACTTACACGCGCAGAACCATATTCTTTCAACTTATAAAGAAATTGTTGCGTGGAAAGAATTTAAGATGCGTGTCACGCATCACGATACGAAGATCAGTAATGTGCTATTTGATAAAGACGGAAAAGGGATTTGCGTGATAGACCTTGATACCGTGATGCCGGGTTACTTCATCAGCGATGTTGGCGATATGCTGCGGACTTATTTATCACCGGTTAGCGAAGAAGAAAAGGATTTTGAAAAGATCGCGATACGTGAGGATTTTTTTGAGGCGATTGCATGTGGCTATTTAAACGAAATGGCGTTGGAATTAACTTCGGTAGAGATAGAGCATTTTGTTTATTCGGGTTTGTTTATGACCTATATGCAAGCCTTGCGTTTTTTGACTGATTATCTGAATGACGATGTGTACTATGGTTCCTCTTATGAAGGGCATAATTATGTGAGAGCAAAAAACCAGATCGTCCTTTTAGAAAGACTGCTTGAGAAGGAAGATGAGCTCAACAAAATAGTGACGAGGATCAGTCCTAACAGGCATTAGTTTCGTAAATTTGCGGGATAAAAATGAATCATGTCTGTTCAGGACTTAGAAAAGATTTTCCAGGGTAAAATCGATGATGAGATAAAAATAGAGCCGAAGGACTGGATGCCCGAAAAGTATCGGCAAAGCCTCATTCGGCAGGTCAGTCAGCATGCACACAGCGAGATTGTGGGAATGTTGCCTGAAGGGAACTGGATAACACGAGCACCCTCATTGAAACGTAAAGCAATTCTTTTAGCTAAGGTGCAGGACGAGGCGGGTCACGGTTTGTATTTGTATTCGGCCACGGAAACGTTGGGTGTAACCCGTGAACAAACAATTAACGACCTCCATAGCGGCAAAGCAAAATATTCTTCCATTTTCAACTATCCAACTTTGACCTGGGCCGACATTGGTGCCATTGGCTGGTTAGTGGATGGAGCCGCCATTTTAAACCAGGTAATGTTGACACGAACTTCTTTTGGGCCGTATGCACGAGCCATGGTAAGGATCTGCAAAGAAGAGAGTTTTCACCAACGCCAGGGTTTTGAAATTTTGCTTGTGCTGTCAACAGGCTCAAAAGAACAAAAGGAAATGTGCCAGGATGCGATCAATCGCTGGTGGTGGCCCAGCCTCATGATGTTCGGTCCTCATGACAGCGAGTCCACTCACTTCGATCAGAGCATGAAATGGAAGATCAAAAGGAAAAGTAATGATGAACTGAGGCAGAATTTTGTCGACATGATTGCGGAGCAGGTAAAAGTGTTACGAATGACTTTGCCGGATCCTGAATTGAAATGGAAGGAGAAAACAGGTCATTATGATTTCGGTGAAATAAACTGGGAAGAATTTTGGAATGTGGTCAAGGGAAATGGTCCTTGCAACCGGCAAAGATTGGAGGCCAGGAGGAAGGCATGGCAGGATGGGCAATGGGTGCGGGAGGCGGCAGGGGCTTATTCGGAGAAAAGAAAAGTGAGGTCCCAAGCCGCTTAGAATTATTAATTAATAATTGCCACAAGATGAATTTTCAGCTTAAGAAATATTATTACGGCGATATTCCTGAGGATAAGGCAGGAGATGCATCGCAAAAGACTCTTAAAGTTTCGCCGCTCGCGGGAGATTTGGCCGGGCCTTCCGATTGGCCTCTTTGGGAGATTTTTATTCGAAGCAAACAAGGCCTCGACCATAAGCACGTTGGAAGCTTACATGCAGCAGACGCGCAAATGGCGATTGAAAATGCAAGGGATGTTTATACAAGAAGAATGGAAGGGGTAAGCATTTGGGTGGTGCAGTCAAAGCATATTCACGCTTCTAACCCGGATGACGCTGAGAATTTTTATGAACCTGCTGAGGATAAAGTCTATCGTCATCCTACTTTTTATGATTTGCCTGATGAAGTAAAACACATGTAGTTGGTTGATTGGTTGATTAGTCGGTTAAGGGTGCTTTCATTTCTAAAGAACATTCTTATGGAAGAAAAAAATCAAAGCTTTTCAGAATTGGAGGTTTGGAAGAAAGCGAGACTCTTAAAAAATGAATTAAAAGAACTGGCAGACAGATTTCCTCCAGAAGAAAAATTTAGGTTAACCGATCAGTTAATCCGGTCTTCCCGTTCAATCAATGCAAACATTTCGGAAGGGCATGGCCGTTTTACTTATAAAGATCAAATACATTTTTGTATTCAGGCACGGGGTTCGTTATCTGAAACTCACAGTCATTTGATTGATGCGATTGATTGCAAATACATTTCACAAGAACAGTTAAACTATTTTAGGCTTATGATAGATGAGGTAGGCCGGTTATTAAATGGCTATATTACTTTTCTTAGAAAAAATCTTTAATTAGTGATGCGCAGCCAATCAACCAATCATCTAATCAACTATATTCTGCACCTTGCAGATGACTCGCTCATCTTAGGACATCGGAACAGTGAATGGTGTGGGCACGGTCCGGTGTTGGAACAGGACATTGCGATAACAAATATTTCACTTGATTTGATTGGACAAGGAAGAAATTTTTACCAGTACGCTGCGAAATTGACAAATGAGTCTACACCAGACCCTTCCTTTGCGGCCACTGAAGATACGCTTGCTTATCTAAGGGATATCCGTCAATTCAAAAACTGTTTGTTGGTTGAGCAGCCGAATGGCGACTGGGCACAAACAATCCTTCGTCAATTTTTGTTTAGTGCTTATCAGTTCTACTTATACCAGCAATTACAAAATAGCAACGATGAGACCCTTGCGGCAATTGCAGAAAAATCGTTGAAAGAAGTTACTTATCATTTACGATGGAGCAGTGAGTGGGTGATCCGCCTGGGTGATGGAACAAGCGAAAGTCATCAGCGGATGTTGAATGCAATTGACGAATTGTGGGTGTACACAGGGGAGTTACTTATAGCTGCGAGCTATGAGCTGCGAGCTATGAGTACTCAGCAGGGAGTCGATCTAACGATTCTAAAACCGAAATGGGAAGAAAAAGTGAAAGACATATTTGTCGAAGCAACCTTGCCATGGCCTGGCGAACGTTTCCAACAAATCGGCGGCAAGGAGGGCAAGCATAGCGAGCATTTAGGTTATATCCTTGCAGAGTTACAATACATGCAACGGGCATATCCCGGTTGCGAGTGGTAAAATGTTATGATAACTCGTGAGATAGATAAAAAAACGATTTATTCATACCTGGAACAAGTGCAGGATCCGGAGGTCCCGGCGTTGAATGTTATTGACATGGGCATCGTTCGCGATGTTCTGTTGCATGATGACGGTTGTCTTGAAATTATTATTACGCCTACATACTCTGGTTGTCCCGCAATGGATGTGATCAGCATGAATATTCGCATTCTGCTGTCGACCATCGGCTTTAAAAAAATAGAGATCACGCAGGTTCTGTCTCCTCCGTGGACAACTGATTGGATGAGCGAAGAGGGCAAACGAAAACTACGGAATTACGGCATTGCGCCACCGAATCCAAAACAGCAAGTGTGCAGTGACAAATTGTTTGCTCCCAACGAAGCAGTTCAATGTCCCCATTGTGATTCATGGCACACTCACCGCGTGAGTGAGTTTGGTTCTACACCATGCAAGTCCTTGTATGTTTGCGACGACTGCAAAGAGCCCTTCGATTATTTCAAATGTCATTAAGCTCATAATTCTGATTTGCCTCAAGAATTTATTTGCCCGTTTTGTTTTCATTCGCGGAAGGCCTATATTCAGAAGACATTTCTTTCTTCCACCAAAAACGACCAATATGAGAAAGTTCTTTTTTTCAGCCGTCATTGCTATGGCGACGGCAATCGCAGCTCTTTCCCAATCCAGCACAGCCACAAATCTTACGGCGAATCCAAAGGATTCGACGTCCAACCAAAAATTTTATTTCCCGGTTGCTAATTATTCGGATTCCGAGGCGCTGAATAAGGCCATGCCAAGACTTGCAGAACAGGTACTAGCCAACTACCACGAAACAAACAAAAGAACGTATTTTGACAACTGCATTAGTTATTATTTGCTTTCTGAGAATTACAGTAAGACACTTGAGATGGTAGACTCGGTTCAAAAAATTGATGACGACAAATCGTATGATGTTGAAGTCACGAGTTATGCTCTTGCGAAAATTTCTGAAAAAAGGAGCCAGGCTTCCTTTGGCGATGCGTTTAAGACAGAATTTTCAAAACGCTTCAATCAACTCTCATTCGCAAAAAAAGCCAACCTGGCAACGATAGATTCGCCTTGGTTAAGTGACAAAGACTATACATCATTACAACAAAAGTTAATTAACAGCAATAAGGATAGCCTCAATCTTGACGATGCGCGATCATTCTGCGAAAAATATTTTAATTATAGTTTCTACAAAAAGCTTATGTTCCTGATGCGTCCGCTGATCGATAATAAATACCGGCAAACGTTTCCGGCTATCAAAGCTGTGAACTGGGCGGGCGTGATTCCTGTGGAGCATATTGACGAAATCCCGGATCCTAACATGCATTACAACATGTTGTTCGAGCTAACATGGTTTGATACTGCTGCCAAAAAGGAAATCAACGGGGGGTTGGGCAATGTAGCACGCGAGTTGAATTTGCATGAGGCGAACGGCATCCCAAGAAAAAATATAGGGGCCGTGGCTGTAATTCATGCAGACGGTTTGTACATTCTCTTGTCGAATGAAAAATATAAAAGGAAATACGGGGTTGATAACCCCAACATTCCATTGATCAAAGAGCTACAGACTTATGGAGTCAGGATGATTGTTTGTGGACAAGCCATGACTTTCTACCGTTTGGAAATGGAAGACCTAGTTCCTGGAATCAAAAAAGCCCTTACTGCCCAAACCGTGCTTTCATCTTACCGGCTGAAGAATTATGTGCGCTTTTAGCTTTTCTCACTACCGCGCGGTCTAATGAGAAAAATCTTTGCGTACTTTGCCCGAAAACAGATCATGTCTTCTATTCTGTTTGAAATAAAAGATTCCATCGGTATTATCACTCTCAACCGTACTGATAAATTAAATTCTTTTAATCGGGAGATGGCATTACTGATGCAGCAGACATTAGACGAATGCAAAGGCAGCGAAGTAAGATGTGTCTTCATTACTGGTGCCGGTAAAGGCTTTTGCGCTGGCCAGGATCTGACCGAAGTAACAGGGCCTGATGCACCGGGTTTTAATGTGATCTTATCTGAACATTATAACCCGATCGTTACGCGGATTCACAAATTAGAAAAACCTGTCGTAGCAGCTGTCAACGGTGTGGCTGCGGGTGCGGGAGCGAATATTGCTTTGTGTTGTGATGTTGTTGTTGCAGCAGAGTCCGCTTCGTTTATACAGGCGTTTTCAAAGTTAGGGTTGGTACCAGACAGCAGCGGAACCTTTGTGCTCCCGCGATTGATTGGCTGGCAAAAAGCTTCAGCTATAATGATGCTGGGTACAAAAGTTTCGGCCACAGAAGCCGAAAGAATCGGCATGATCTATCAATTTTTTCCTGATGAAACTTTTGCAGAAAATTCTATGAACATTGCCAAATACCTTGCACAAATGCCAACAAAAGGACTTGCTTACACTAAGTTGCTGTTGAATAATTCGCTGTCAACGCATTTCGAAGAGCAGCTCCTGGATGAAAATATTTTTCAGCAGCGGGCCGCGGAGACAGACGATTACCGGGAAGGTGTGAAAGCGTTTATGGAAAAGAGAAAGCCGGTTTTTCGTGGTTCCTGAAACTGTTCAGTAGTCATTAGTCACAATCAATAATCAATGGTTAAGGATACAAACCAGCTTGCAACCTCCGTGGTTGAGCACATGATGGAAAATGATTTTTTTAGCCAGTGGATGGGAGTTGAAGTACTTGACGTCAAAGAGGGTTATAGCAAAATCAGAATGACTATTCGCAAGGAAATGGTAAATGGATTTGGGATTGTGCATGGCGGTCTCCCATTCTCCTTAGCCGATAGTGCATTTGCCTTTGCTTGTAATAACCGCAATAATTTATCCGTCGCTTTAGATGTTACCATCACATTTATGAAGGCGGTCAATGTGGGCGACGTACTTACCGCGGAAGCAAAGGAAATCCATAATGGAAGAAGCACAGGTGTTTATCTGATCCATGTCAGCAACCAGCGAAATGAACAAGTGGCCCTGTTCAAAGGCACGTGCTTCCGAACCGGGAAAACGTTGGTATGAGTTATTTTGCAATAAACTTTTTTAAAAATTCCCGGGCTTTGTCGGCTAAGATCTGTCTCGCATTGTTTATTGCTTCTTCCTTTGTTACGGATGAGCTTACCAGCGTCTCGACAAATCGTAAACCCAGCTTACTGGCTTGGGAATTGTTTAATTCTACTGTCCCACAAAAAGCGGCAACAGGAATGTTATAGCGCAAAGCTAACGACGCAAGCTCGCTCACGACTTTCCCCGACAGCGTTTGCTCATCAATCTTACCCTCCCCTGTTGCCAAAAGATCGGCGCCTGCAATTCTGCTTTTAATTCCGCTTGCATCGATCACCATGTGAACTCCGCTTTTTAATTGAACATTGAAAAAAGCCATCAACCCGGCGGCAATCCCCCCGGCAGCTCCCGCACCGGGAATGTCAGCGACATCATGACCCGTCTGCTGTTCTAATATCGCTGCAAAATGTTTTAATCCATCGTCGAGTAGTTTTATTGCCTCATCATTCGCGCCCTTTTGCCGTGCATAAACGTAAGCAGCGCCCTTCGGGCCATACAAACTGTTTTGTACATCACAAGCGATCGCGAATGTTATATCCGGGATTACCTGCGGGGGAATAATCGTTTCAATGTTCAAAAGATTTTCTCCGCAAGCTTTCAACGATTTATTATTCGCGTCATTGAATTGGAAACCCAGGGAGGACAGGATCCCGGTGCCTGCGTCGTTCGTGATAATTTGCCTTGCTCCCTTTTTGATCGCATCCTTGATCAACAAACCCGTTCCAAACGTGGAGGTCCTTAAAGGATCTCGTTCCTCATCCTTCAGTAGAGTCAATCCGCTTGCAACGGCCATTTCGATGATGGCAATCTGTTTCGTTGCGTTCCATTGATATGAGGCGTTGATTTTTCTCTCCAGCGGGTCAACTGTCTTGCAATCGACGGTATCAGTGTCCCGGTAATGTTTCATCACTTGGGCGAATCCATCACCTCCGTCTGCCATCGGAAATAATGATAACTCTACAGATGAGTCCACTTGTTTAAATGCTTGTGCAATGATTTCGCATGCTTCGAAACTGGTAAGGCTTCCTTTAAATTTATCGGGGGCGATGATGATATTCATCAGGTGAAAACGTGACACGTGACACGTGAAATGCAAGTTTGACGTTTCACATTTCACCTTTCACGCGATGTGTGTCTTCAAGGTAAAAAAATTTTGCTTGACAATTGTTATTCGCTTTTTCATACCTTTTATTTTCTTATTATAGTTTTATGGCTTTTTACCAATTCAAGGGATTCATTCCCGTTGTTGATCCATCTTCGTTCGTGCATCCATTTGCCGCAGTTACAGGTAACGTCATCATAGGCAAGAATTGCTACATTGGTCCGGGTGCTGCACTGCGTGGAGATTGGGGAGGAATTTTCATAGAAGACGGTTGTAATGTCCAGGAGAACTGTATCATTCATATGTTTCCTGGTGTTACTGTCCTACTGAAATCGTCCGCACATATAGGTCATGGGGCAATTATTCATGGTGCCACAATCGGCAAAAATTGTTTGGTGGGAATGAACAGCGTGATCATGGACAATGCAGAGTTGGGTGACGATTGTATCGTTGGTGCGTTGAGCTTTATCAAGGAAGATGAAAAAATTCCACAGCGGAGCCTGGTAATTGGAAATCCAGGAAGAATTATTAGAAAAGTAAGTGACGACATGATCGCCTGGAAAACGAAAGGAACCGAACTGTATCAGCAACTCCCAAAAGAAATGTCGCGCAATTTTGAATCCTGTCGGCCTTTGGCTGAAATTCCAGCCGACCGGCCCAGGCAGGAGATCTTGTATGAAACATGGAATAAGATACGGTCAAAGTAGACCGAGGCTGTTTGTAGCATCGTAAAAACCCCAATCTGGTTCGACCGGTCAACGTGTATCCTGCCAAATCAAGGTTTCTTCGGTGGCAACCGTGAAGAAATTTGAACAACGCCCATCCCCCTTGCCGGAAATACCTCCGCTTGGCGCACAAATTATAGCGCAGTTCTTGTCGTACACATAGTTAAATTGATCGCAACAATCAGAGCTAAAAAGGTAAACGTAGTTGTTTCGATATAAATAGCGGCGCACCGTGGCCGGCGGATTATATTTTGGAAACTGTTGGATGGCCTCAATCTTGTCCTGGATACAACCGGGGACCCGAACGGGCCTCTCTTTATTGCAGCTTTGCGATTGAAGAATTAAAAGAAGCATGGCCGTAAAAACCCATTTCATACACGGCGTTAATAATCTCAAATTAGGTTGAGCTGTCACAATAATTCTGCCAAGGTAAAGTTGTTTTCCATTCTATTTTTTTGCAAAAATAATTCTTTATAAACTCCAAAAACTTTGTAACTTAAATGTCCTAATCATTTTAATCAAAACCAGGAGTATGAGAAAAGATCTACACGGTTTCGTCCTTGCCTTCGTAACCATAATTTCGTCCACAATTACTTCCCAAGCCCAGGATCGTTTCGCTTATGTTGTCAGTGATGTCAACCAAAATACAGCGGGTTGGACTGTGCTGCGTAAACTAAATCTTCAAACAGGTGTTTACAGCGACGCGTTATTCAACGGTGTCGATTCAAAGGGCGTCGCTTATGATGCAATTTCCAAAAAGCAAGTGGCTAATACAAGTGCCGGCGTAGCTAATTATTCTCCCACACCTTTTAGCACCGGCGTTGCAGCCATTGCTTACGACAAAAAAAACAACCGGCTTTATTACACGCCTATGTTTATTGATCAGTTGCGTTATATTGATCTAAAAACGATGAAGGTTTATTATTTCACAGATCAATCGTTCACGGGCATTGCTAACGCTCACAATGATGAAGGGAATGTCGTTACACGAATGGTAATCGGTCCTGATGGTTATGGATACGCGGTCACCAACGACGCAAATTCCTTTATCCGATTCAGCACGGGGAAAAAATTAGTCGTGGAACAATTAGGGGCATTAGTAGATGATCCAAATAACACGGGAATTTCTGTACACAACCGATGCAGCAGTTGGGGAGGCGACATGATCGGCGATGACGCAGGGAATCTTTACCTGTTTACTGCACGGAACATGGTGTTTAAGGTGAATATTGAGACCAAGGTAGCCAGCTGGCTTGGACCCATCAAAGGAGTACCTGCAGATTTCACTACCAACGGAATTGTGGTAACTGATGATCAAAAATTGCTGGCAGGAAGCCAGGTATATTCGAAAGGATGGTTTGTTATTGACCCGAAATCCTGGAGCGCTACCGAGTTCAAAACACCAAACGGAATTTACCTGACTTCTGATCTTGCAAACAGTAATTTCCTTTCGACGAGGCCGAAGTCAGAAATGACCACCATTCCGCAACCTGATGTTCGCACGTCGAATATGATCCAGTTGTATCCAAACCCAATCGGCATAACGGAGAATCAATTTAAAATTCAGTTTAATAAGCTTGTTCCCGGAGATTACAATATTGAACTAACGGACGTAAACGGAAAGCAAATAATTAAGCAAAGGGTAACCGTCGCAAGCGAAGGACAAATTCAAACTATAAATTTAAAAAAGAATACTGCGCAGGGAATTTATCTGGTAAAAGTTTCCGATATTTATAGTAAATCGATCTTTACCCAAAAATTAGTGGTCCAGTAAAGAGCTCTCTTAACTGAATCGCAAAAGCGTTGACCCCGTAAGGCCAACGCTTTTTATTGCCACGTATGAAAAAGTACAACTGCACAAAATTCCAGCCCACAAATTTGTCTAATCATATCTGTGTCCCTTGAAACGAATTCATACGAATTCATCGGTCTTACATCGTTCCCATCCGAATGCTGAACACTATCTCTCGCAAATCAGTAACCATTGGCAGCAGATCATTGCCGGTAAGCGACAATTACCGCGACAATTTATTTTCCTCGATCCAGCAGCTCTCCGATCACATGCCATAAATGATAAGCGATTCCTAAAAAACAAGAGGCTAAAATCATTTGAATCAGCCTCCTGGAACAGAGAAAACATTTTTTATCTGCCACGGCCTCTCCTGCGATTGCTGCTGCTTCTTCAGCGATCATCCTCCTCCCATCTTGCTTTTCCTCCCATCCGAACTATATGTCTTTCTTCTTCCCGGGCATTGCCGCAAACCCTGAGAATTTATCTCGTAAAAGGTTCCGATATTTATAGTAAAGCGATCTTTACCCAAAAATTAGTGGTCCAGTAAAGATCTCTCTTAACTGAATCGCAAAAGCGTTGACCTCGTAAGGCCAACGTTTTTCGTTTTGCTGAGCTTTAACTACCATCAGAATGGAAGTAAATGATTACACGCACGTTTCTACGATTTTAGAACAAAGTATATCTCTTCATAATGATTCTTTAATTTTCTCATTCTTTTATTCTTGTCTTAAAAGCCACCCTTAAATGGAAAGGCGAACTGAGGTACCCAGGTACTGAGATCAACGCCAGGGTTTCCGCCATGTGTAAGATTATCGATATGATAAGCGCCTACAAGGTGAACCTCAAACTCGGAAGAAAGACAATTACCTACTGAACCGAACTCGGATAATGGTCCCGCCGACGTGATTGCCGACAGAGACCCACTACCCGTTGAGGTAGCAGTGAAAGAATTCTGACTGCCGTCAGGAGCGCCCAAGGCACCTTCGCCAATTTGGTTTGCAAAGGTTGGATCAAAGCCAGGTGACTTGAATGTAACAACCCAAAAAGTGTAAACACCATTTGGAATCAAACCCGTGAGATGAAAAACTGCATGGGTTCCCGCATTAATGCACTTAACATCAGCATAACCTGAAACACTATTAAACTCACCAAGTGTAACCTGATGACCATCCGGAGCCAGAACGCGAGTATGCCCCCGATTATCATAAAGCAGCGTATTGTTACCTACCGGAGGCTTCATATTCGCATCTTCAATAAATAGGGGGATGTGGACTATGTTCGGGTTTTCAAAAAACCCGGCTTCCTTTGAATTTTTAGAAACTAATGCGTCTGTGTTGTTCTGTTCTTGTTTGATTTCTTTCTGGCATCCTGTAGAAAGGGTGCCTATAATAGCCATTGCAGTAATGAAGAAAATGGCGTTACCGGGTGATTTTTTTTTCATTTTCATTTTTTTAGTTTTAATCGGTTTCAATAAAAAAGATTCTTCTTCTATAGTTAACCAGGGTTTGTTTCTTTTTTTAAATCCTGCATTCATAAAATGCATGGGTTACCAATTGAGATGTTCTACATTCATTGCGATTTGCTGCCCGCAACTGAAGCCGTTTTCATTATCAAAGCGAAAATGAATTCCGCCATATAATCTTGACATAGCTGCTTCCTGTGCATACTCAGTGAAATTGTGGAATGATCGTGGTGAAAATCCATAAGCGATCTTGCTGCTGTCAGTAAAGGAAATTTGATTGCCAAGTTCCGCTGTAAGAATTGCCGCTGCCGCGCCAGAAAAGGTGGAATGTCCCGAGGTGTACGTCGGAAAAGGTGGTGTGCCGATCAATGACTTCCAGGAACGGTCTATGTATGTTTGGATGAATGTGATAGGCCGCAACAAATTGAAAATGAATTTCGCACGCCAGCAAACGATGGCAGCATCATTTTCTGCAATACCCAGTTTCGCTAAAAGGATCGCGGTTTCATTTAAATTTAAATGACGATTGCCGATCATTTGGAGGGCGATTGCAATATTATGTCCGGGCGGAGTGAATGTACCTCCGCCATCAGCCCAGTACAAAGCAATAGTGGTCTGTTCGGACGTTAGATGCAGGCTTGTGTTATATACTTCATAAGCCGCATTATAAAATGGCGAACCGGAAACAGTTGAAAATACAGTTGGAGTTGGTGGATCAATAGGCCCGGCATTATCAGCAGTCATCATTGGCCGGTTGTTTCCCCAATAAGGTAGCATGGCAGGTTGGTACAGTGGCGGTGTGGGGATCCATTTGCCCGCACCCGTAGGAGGAATATAATCAGTAGGAAAAATATTGAGGTAGGCTTGATTTCCTCCATCAGTGAGCGACCAGTTGAATACAGCATCGGCAACGCCATGGCCATAATCGCGGGAACGATTTATGATTTGTTGGCTGGCATGTTCAGAATATAATTTTTCATTAGATGATTCTAGTAAATCTATTCTGCTAAGGTTGGCAACAGAAGCATTTTGAAAAAGATCTTTTACGATTCTTGCAAGGGCTGCATTAGCTGTGACGGGTGCCAGATATGAATTACCATACACACGCTGGGGAATTGAGTTCAATCCATTTAGTTGTCTCGCTAGTGAATGATGGTCGGGCATCTCACCTATCAGGGCTTCATAAAGCGTCACCCCTGCGTATCCAAAGCTGCGGGCTGCAACGGGCGGAGTATGACCGGGCGTTTCACTAATCAATTTCATCATAAGGCGATACCATGATTGTGCTACATACGAATCAAATCTTACAGCACCATTTTGCGCTTCAGGTTGCGCTTTTGCATCTGAAGAAAGATCAGAAGCATTTTGTCGCGCATTAAATTGATCTTGTTTGCGACATCCAATTCCAATAAGAAATGACAAACTGATAAGAGGAAGAAGTTTTTTGAATAGCTTTTGCATAGCAGATTTCGTTTGAATAGCATGAAATAAACTTTCGAGGTGAAAAAAGGGCTACTGACCACGGCTTAAAATGAAGTCTTCAAACGGATAAGAATTATTTTTATAAATCTTCCAACGGAATGTAGTCAGTCAATAGAGGATTTTAGATTTTCCTGAAGGATTTTGGTGCCACGAATGTTTTTTAGAACAAAGGTTGAGAGTCATACCACCTGGCTTTTTTTATGTTTTATAGGTTTAAAATTTTTGTTTCGATTGTTGATTAAAAATAAGTTGTGATAGTATCTAAATGCAGTACCGTTGTGTTGTTGGAAGTATACCGGAGCAGTTGGATAAAATGAGGGAGTAATTACTGTTGAGTAGTTAGTGTTTAAAGTCAGTTCCGATAGCAGGCCCAAATGAAAAAGAAGAGAGATCTGTAAGGCGTAGCGCAACGAAAGATTTAAGCGACGGGAATCTGTCAGCTTCCGGTGTTAGAAGAATTTAAATAATGCATCTTTGCGACTGCGGGAAACGTTGACTGTGCTGCCATCACTCATTACCACATAACCTCCTTCGCCACGCACATATTTTGCAACTTCATTAAGGTTAATCATGTATGAATGATGCACCCTGACAAAGAAAGAAAAATCATGTAACTGTTCTTCCATTTCTTTCAGGGTGCGACAGGCAACGATCTTGCTTTTGTTCTTGAGAAAGAGGTGTGTATACTTGTCATCGGCATTGCAACGTATTACCTGGTCAGCCCGAATCATTTCGAAACCTTCCGCAGTGGGTACTGCAATTTTATTGAAATGATGATCCTTGTCTTGTATTTTTTTCAATAAGATTTGAAACTGCTCGGCCATCGGTAAATGCCGCTGCTCCTGCACTTTTTTTACTGCACTAACCAATTCATTCGGTTCAATCGGCTTCAACAAATAATCCAGTGCACTGAAGCGGATGGCTTTGATCGCATATTGATCATAGCTGGTAGTGAAAATGATGGCAAAGGGAATTTCAGAAAACTGTTCCAGCATTTCAAAGCCATTCATGCCCGGCATTTCAATATCGAGAAATACCAGGTCGGGTTTGATTGCTTGTATGATTTGTAAGCCTTTCGTAGCGGAATTGCATTGATCCATGATCTGTACATCAGAACAATGCTCCTTCAGTAATATACCAAGCGTGCCAAGGCAGTGAGGTTCATCGTCTATCAATACGGCTTTAATCATAATGGACAGGTATTTTCAATGTTACTTCCGTACCTGCTGCACTACCATCCGCAAGTATAAGGTCGTTTATCGTTATATAGGTATTTAATTGCTTTTTTTGTTGCACCATAGCAATTCGTTCGGCTGTAATTCGCATACCCATTGATTTGTGAGTAGAAGCTGATTTGCTTTTTAACTCCTTTGCTTTTTTTCTTCCAATTCCATCATCTGTGACCTTACACAACAAAACATCATCTTGCTCTAAGAGCCATATCTCCAAATGCCCTTTTTCTTCTTTATGCATCAATCCATGCCAGATAGCATTCTCTGCATACGGTTGAATAATAAGCGGGGGAACTTTTAATAAGGTTGTATCTATGTCTTCATCAACATTTATTTTATAATTAAAGTGATGATCAAATCTCACGGCTTCCAGTTCAAGATAGAGTTGCAAGGTCTCCAATTCACTTTCGAGTGGAATTAATGCAGCTTGTGAATTTTGTAATATCAGTCTTATGAGTCTTGAAAATTTGGAAAGGTATTCCGAAGCCAGATGCTTATTATTTTGAAGTATAAACAGGTTAATGGAATTAAGAGAATTAAAAATAAAATGAGGATTCATTTGTGCACGAAGGATCTGTATTTCCAATTCAGTCGCCTGTTGGCGGAGTTCTGCTTTTGTCCTTTCGCTTTCTAGTTTCTCCAGTTGCAATTCATTTTCTGCGATCTTCCTGAGGTGTGATTCATTTTTTCGTTTCAAAGTAATATTTCTAAGGAGAATAATGCCAAGGATGATAATAGCAGTGATGCCGGCTAATAATAAATTTCTTTGCAATGCTGCCTTGTTGATTTTTTGTTTTTGTAATAGCTTTTCTTTATCCAGCAAAGCAATTTTTTGCTCATAGTTATAGGCGGCGAATTTTCCTTTCAATATGTCGCTTGCTATAAGGTCTTTTTCCGATACATATTTGCGGTAGTAGAAATAGGCACTGCCTGTTTGATGCCAATGGTCATAGGTGGAGGAAAGAATTTCACATGCATCTCTTATAAATTGCCTTGCACCGGTTTGGGTCGCTATGTTTAAACTTTCGATTGCATTGTTGAAAGCTGAATCATTATTACCGAGTGCCGAATATGTTTTTGCAATATCGAGTAATGTCCGCATTACCTGGTTGCGGTCGTTAGATTGTTTATGATAATACAAACCTCTCAGGAGATTTGGTAATGCCTCATCATACTGCTTCTGCAGAAAATAATTTTCGCCTGTACTAACAAGGTAAAACCGCAGTACTCTTTGGTTAGAAGTATCGGCAAAACCATAATAGTATTTTGCCGAGTCAAATTGATGCTGGAGACTGAATAATTCCGTAAATGAGAGTGCCTGCGATATATCGAAATCTGAATTATTGAAAATTGTGTCCGGTGTAAGATTTTGAAAAGCCTGGCGATAATATTCTAAAGCCGTCTTAAAGTCTTCAACCCGTCTGAATAACTCTGCTAAATGCGCTAATTGACCTCTTCTAAGCGCATCATTGTTATTTTGTATTGCCATGGCGAGACTTTTTCTTTCGAATTCAAACGCCTTTTCATAATTACCACATTCGTCATAGGCCAGGCCTGCAAGTAAGAGTGCCCAATTCATCCCGAGTGCATTGTCATTTTTCTTAAACCATTCATAGCCGGTATCAAAATTTTTTATTGACTCCGTAAAAAAACTTTGTGCATACATCGAATAGCCAAGTTTCAAATACGTGTCTGCTAACCTTTTTTTGTTTGGAGTTTTCTTGTACCAATTAATTGCTTCACGGGAAAGTTTTTCTCCTGCCGGAAAATTATCAGATAGATCCTCAATCTCTCCTTTATACGATAACGACTCGGCTATACCATGGATATAATTTATTTTTACCGCTTCCGTGTAAGCCAATGCTGCAAAATATGCGGCCGTATCATTGTTTAATTCTAAATAAGTCCCGCCCAAAGCATTTAAGCAATCTACTCTTGCACTATTTCTCAATAACGGCAAAACTCTTTTCAAACTGTCAATTGTTTTCCTTTGAGCAAAACAGTTGACAAGGAAAATAAACTGTACTACAAAAAATAGCATGGAGTAGTTTTTAAATTGCCTGCTATTAAAGCAACTCCTCATGTAAATAGTTTTATAATTAAGTTACAACTTCCCCAGCCTGATTCACTGTTTCTAAAATTATTTATTCCTGAATGTTTTTATCATTGGCATGGAGCCAGCAGTTCTTTTTCAGAAGTAGTTGGCTGATTTAGGGGCGCAATTAGCATCCACTGACTATCTGGAAACAATAGGCCAGAGAAAAATGAACAGATAAATAATGAAGTGTTTGAGCTTTGGTCGGTTGCCTGACCTCCTTAAAATGCGTTAAAGGGTTAGGTTTATTATAACTCTGATAAAAATTCCCTTAATCAATTTTCTTTTCTTAGTACAAGAAAACTCCTGGCACGTTAAGCTGAGATTGGATGTAAAATTTTCTCTTATGAGATTGGCCTTTTGGCTTTTGTTGATAGTGCACAAAGTAGCAAGCAACGCTCAAAAAACAAGAGGCTGACTCCATTTGAATCAGCCTCCTGGAACAGATAAAAACATTCTTTATCTGCCACGGCTTCTGCTGCGATAGCTGCGGTTTCTTCAGCGATCGTCCTCCTCCCATCTTGCTCTTTCACCCATCCGAGCTATCCGTCTTATTTCTTCGCGGGGCATTGCCGCAAATCCTCTTCTTCCAGAGCGACTGGTGCGATGATTGGATAATGAGGAAGATCTTCTCGAAGAACGATTACGTCCATAATCATCTTCGTCGTCCTCTTCTTCCCACCTTGCTCGTCCGCCTCTTCGGCCAATCTGCGAATAGAATTCGGGGCCATATTCCTCGCTGAATGTTTCACCACCTCTGCGGCCGATGTCTTCGTAAAATTCATGACCATGCGATCTTGCGGTAGCTCGTCCACCCATTCGCGCAATGCGGCGGCGTTGCTCAGGATCCATGTTGCCAAATCCTCGTCTCGAGCCATTACCACGCCGACCTGAACTTCTCCGACCACGCGATGAATACCCTCTTCCTCGCCTGTCATCTTCGTCATTTTCAAGTTCGTCCTCGTCCTCATCTTCATAACGATCATTCCAATCTTCGTCCCGACGTCTGTTACTTACGCGTTGTCCTTCATCGTCATCATCGTCTTCATAATCCTCTTCGTATTCGTCGTCATAACCTCTGCCACGCCCGCTGTGGGAAGCCCGTCCTCCCTCGCTGGCGATACGGCCACGGCGACCTGGATCCATAGAGGCAAACCCTCGGTTTTCTGATCTTGGAGCCATAGTTTCTGATTTTTGTGCCTGCATGTCCCGATAGTAATCGGGATAGTCGTTCACGCGGGGTTAACGAATAATTGATACTTCACCTTTCGTGAAAGATAAATGGTAGTGTTAGAAGTGTAGAACATATTCTACAAGAATGGAGTTGAGAGATCAACTTTCAACAGTTTCGTAGCTATAATAATTATATAAGGCAAATTCGTCATGTCGTTTGATGAGCAGCCAGTTGGTGCTGCCTCTCTTCATCAGCACAAACTCGCCGACAAGTTTCGTCCCTTGCAAAAAGAATTTCAGTGACCCTTGTTGTAAAGATTCAAGGGCTTCATACTCTGACAACACATTGCCGTTGTCATCGATAGGTATATAGTTACCCTTATCCCATGCTCCCACTGCTTCCTCAGTTAGCGAGTGTTCTAAGGTTTCAAGGATTTTGTTTGCTTCAATCTCGTCTTCTTTGGCCTGCCGCTGGTCAAGTGGATTCATGGACGGCACTTCAGGCACTGCCCAACTTTTGATTCCATTCAATTCAATGGCGAAATCAAATTTAAGATCATCATCATTTTCTTTGCGATGAATGATGAATCTCAAATGGTCACTATCTGATCTTTTTTTACAAGCCGGCTCTCTTGAATGCAACGTTTTTAATTCTCTGAACATATGGATAATATTTGGAGGACTTCGTTGGTTTTGTGTTGACTTTATTATGTTGAAAAAACTTTGCCAAGCTTTGCGAATTCATGTTATCCACATCACCAATTTCTAAAAACTTACTTTTGTCGCTCAAAAATTTTTGTGGAAAAAAGCAACTTTGTTGACCAGATACGAGTGTATTGCAGGAGCGGTCATGGCGGTGCGGGGAGTAAACATTTCTTAAGGAATAAGATGACGGCGTTTGGTGGTCCGGATGGAGGTGACGGCGGTCGGGGTGGACACATCATTTTAAAAGGGAACTCTCATCTATGGACGTTGCTGCATTTACGCTACTACAAAAATATTTTGGCTGAAAATGGGGAATCGGGCAGCAGCAACAATAAAACAGGACGCGACGGCAATGACATAATTCTTGAGGTCCCACTCGGGACAATTGCCATCGATGAGGAAACCGAAAAAAAAGAGGTTGAAATATTGAACGATGGTGAAGAGATCATCTGGCTGGAAGGCGGAAAGGGCGGCCTCGGTAATACTCATTTCAAGACTGCCACCAACCAGGCGCCTGAGTATGCACAACCTGGATTGCCCGGCGTGGATGGGTGGAAGGTTTTAGAATTAAAAGTATTAGCTGACGTGGGCCTGGTGGGGTTCCCAAACGCCGGAAAATCTACGCTGCTTTCGGTAATCACGGCGGCCAAACCGAAGATCGCAGATTATGCTTTCACTACAATAACTCCAAATCTCGGGATGGTTGAATACCGGGACGGAAAAAGCTTTTGTATTGCGGATCTTCCGGGAATCATAGAAGGCGCCGCGGAGGGCAAAGGATTGGGCCATCGCTTTCTAAGACATATTGAGCGTAATCCGGTTCTACTGTTTCTCATTCCCGGGGACAGCTCCAATCATAAGAAAGAATTTGAGATTCTCACAAGGGAACTGGAACAGTACAACCCAGAGTTGTTACACAAGCAATTTGTAATCGCCGTCAGCAAAAGTGACTTGCTTGACGAAGAATTAATGGCAGCCATTGAAAAAGAATTACCCCGGAACATTCCCCATGTTTTTATTTCTTCACTCACGGGCAAGGGATTGGTTGAGCTAAAGGATTTGTTGTGGAAGATTTTAAATGACCAGTCGGTGTGAGCCGCAGCATCCATTGAAGAGACAAGGCATGCTTGTCTCAACGCACGCATTGTCTCAGCTGTTGAAAAGCGTTCAATCGATTGTGTATTCAGGAATAATCTCTGAAAGTTAAAGTCATTATGTATTTGAGGAAATTAAAGTACGTTTGTCGCTTTAATGAAACGTTTAGAAATAAATTTGCAAACATGAGAAAACTTTTAGTCACTGTTATTTTAGTCATTGTTCTTTTCTTCAAATCATTTGCCGACGAGGGCATGTGGTTGCCCTTGCTTTTGGGTCAGCAAGTCTATAACGATATGGTGAAAAAGGGATTGAAGTTGACAAAAGAACAACTCTACAGTATCAACAAGGCGTCGTTAAAGGACGCAATCATCATTTTCGGTGGCGGTTGTACCGGCGAAATTGTAAGCCCGGAAGGATTGATCTTCACAAATCACCATTGCGGTTATGAAGTAATCGCTTCGGCCAGCACCGTCGACCACAACTATCTAAGAGACGGTTTTTACTCAAAAACCAGGGCAGACGAAATTCCCGCTGAAGGTTTATCTGTACAATTTCTTCTACGTATCGAAGATGTAACAAAAGAAGTGATGGATTCGTTGCAGGGACTTTCAGGAATGGACCGCGTACAACGGCAGCAAAGAGTGATCGTAAACATCAACAGCAGGCTTTCCGACACAGCCAACAGTATTGAAGCACGAGTGAGTTCCTTATTCAAAGGGAACCAGTTTTTGATTTTTACTTATTTGCGATATAGAGATATTCGTCTTGTGGGAGCTCCTCCGGAGAGTATTGGCAAGTTTGGCGGTGACACCGACAACTGGGAATGGCCAAGGCAAACCGGTGATTTTTCGATCTTTCGCGTATACATGAGTAAAGATGGCAAGCCATCAAGGTATGCCGCAGACAATGTGCCGTTAAAGCCAAAATGGTTCTTGCCTGTCTCAATCAAGGGCCTTAAAGACGGTGATTATGCAATGATCTATGGCTACCCTGGAAGTACTAATCGTTATGAAACTTCCTATGGTGTGAAACAAAAAATCGACATAGACAATCCGACATTAGTTAAGCTTCGTGATGTTCGTTTGAAATACATGTTTGAGGAGATGAAAAAAGATCCGGCGGTGAAATTGCAGTTATCTCCGTCATATGCGAGCATAGCTAATTATTGGAAGTTTTATGATGGAGAGAGCAAAGAGTTAATTAAGTATGATGTTTACGGGACGGGCGGAGGAACAGTTTATTACATGGGCGCGAGGAAAACCTGAGTACGAAAATATTTTTACAGATTGGGCCAAGGCGTACGATGACTGGCGTCCTTACTCAAAAAACAGGATGTACATGAATGAAGGCATTTACGGTTCCCCACTGATTGCGTTTGCAGGAAGCTTAACGCAACTGGAGACCGCGTTAGTGAGCACGAAATCCACGCAGGCCGATCTTCGAAAAGCACTTGACATGGCTAACAGGTACAGGAAAAGTTTCCTGGAAGAGGAAAATAAACCTTCAGATCAAAACATATTGGCCGCAATCACAAAAATGTATTATGATGACGTACCGCAGGATCAGCATCCAACTGGCTTTTACAATAATCTCCGGAATCAATATGGTGATCTGAAAGACGAGGCGACGTATAAGAAATACGCAGCGGATGTTTTTAACAAAACCATGATCTTCGACGACACCCGTTGGAATGATTTCATTAGCCTGCCGGATGCAAATAAGTTGCAGCAAGACCCTGCGTTTGATTTTGCCAGCACGTTCACTAAGAATTTCACAGGCAAATATGCTTCGTACTTACAACAATTCAATGCGAAAAACAACGAGCTAGGGAGGCTATATCTGAAAGGAATTATGCAAATGGATACGGTGAAGGCAAAAAAAATGTATCCAGATGCTACGTTTACAATGAGAGTTAGTTTTGGTAATGTAAAAAGCTATAATCCAAGGGACGCAGTTCATTACAACTATGTTACTACGGCAAAAGGGATCCTGGAAAAATATGTTCCGGGTGATTATGAATTTGACCTTCCCGAAAAAGCGGTTAACCTGATGCGCAACAAAGATTTTGGCCAGTATGCCGATAAAAACCTGAAAGATCTTGTCGTTGGGTTCATTACAACGAACGACATCACGGGTGGTAACTCCGGGTCACCGGTGATCAATGCAAACGGCGAATTGATCGGTTTAGCTTTTGACGGGAATTATGAAGCATTAAGCCACAAGATTGCATTTGATAAAGATCTGAACAGGACCATTTGTGTTGATATTCGCTACGTCCTATGGTGCATTGATAAATTGGGGGGGGCACAAAATGTGATCAAAGAATTGAAACTCGTGAAATAAACGGGTGTGATGTTTTTATCAAGGCCATTCGTTACTTTGGGTTTCGAATGGCTTTGTTGTTAATTTAACATTGTAAGTAATCCTTGACAACGAGCAAAACGATATCCCTGTTGGTCCTTTGCATTTCTTATCAACCGGCTTTTTCGCAAGTTCGTGTGAGCGTTGCAACAGATATTTCTGCGCAACGAAGTTTGAAAGAGGACCAGCGCTTTTGGGCTTTAGGTCAGAACATTGTCTTTGATTGGCACTTTAGTTCCAAAGGGACTGCCTATGGCCTGATTTCCTATTATTCAGTTGGGAAATTTAAAAACTCCTTAACTGCTACCGCAAAGTCGCCAACTACTTCCCCGCAAGAAATTGGGTTTACCAATGATGCAGAGGTTCGGTTCCATCAAATTTCCATTGGGTGGAAACAGTACCTGGTTGGAAAATTCGATGCAGAAATAAAATGGAATCTCTATACCATTACCGGATTTGGATTATTGTTTGGTAAGGCTAATAATAGTTTTTCCATGGTCATAGATACGTCGTTATATAATCCTCCCGCGTACCCTGTGAGTGGCAAGGGTCATTTTAAGCGACTCACATTTGATCTTGGATTGGGTTGGGAAATCCCTGTGTCTGCGGCAGCTTTTGTTTATTCAGAAGGAAAGATTTGGATTCCAACGACCGATTACCCAAGCAAATACCTGCTTGTTAATGATAACGCACCTCTTGTCGCGATTCTCTCTGTGGGTTTGCGCATACTTTTTTAATGATTAATTTCCATAAATGGCAAAGAAAGGGTTACAGATCAAAAGCATTGGCATCTATAAATTGATGATTCCTTTAAAAGAGCCATTTGTTATATCGTTGGGTGCACAATACGATGCAGAAAGCGTTATCGTGGTAATTAAGACGGCTGATCATGCTGGATTTGGTGAATGCAGTCCCTACATGAGCATTAACGGAGAAAGTATAGACACTTGTTTTATTGTCGCGCAATACCTGGCTAAAGTGCTAAAGAAAAAGAATGTGCTGGACATAAAGGACTGCATACAGACGATGGACAAAACAATTTACGGTAACAGCAGTATTAAAAGTGCCATTGACATGGCACTTTATGACATTGCCTCTCAGTACGCCGGCTTGCCATTGTATAAATTTTTAGGTGGGAAAAACAATAAGACCCTTGTTACTGATTATACAGTTAGTCTTGGCGATGCAACAAAAATGGCCGAGGATGCCGCAAAGTATAAAGCGGAAGGTTTTCCTGTGATCAAGGTAAAATTGGGCGAAAGCATGGACAAGGACGCGGAACGAATTCACCTGATCCGCGAAGCCATCGGCTATGAAATGCCGTTGCGCATTGACGCCAACCAGGGTTGGAACGTAAAAACAGCCATTGATACATTGAAAGAACTTGAGCGATACGATATACAACATTGCGAAGAACCCATTCCGCGTTGGGATTTTATGAGATTAAAAAAAGTTCGAAAGAAGAGTCCCATTCCAATTATGGCCGACGAAAGTTGTTGCGACCATCATGATGCAAAAAGACTGATCGATTTAAGGGCCTGTGACATGATCAATATAAAACTGGGAAAATCGGGTGGTATCTATGATGCGTTAAAGATCATTTCATTGGCGGAAAAAGCAAAAATGAAAATGCAGGTAGGAGCTTTTATGGAATCGCGGTTAGGGATGACAGCCTTTGCTCATCTCGCCTTATGCAGTGATGATATTTTGTATTGTGATTTTGATACGCCGTTGATGTTTACGGAAGATCCTGTTAGCGGCGGAATGACTTACCACGAAAATAAGGTTCCGGAAGCACCGGGGTTAGGTGCATGGATTGAAGAAGAAAAACTTGGCACGTTTGAGAACATCATATTATAACGAATTTTTTTTTATGAAGGTTGTACTTTTTGTATTGGCCTTATTTATTTACGGTCATTGCTATTCACAAATTGATAGCGCGCTAATAAAGAGGATTAAGGCATTGGATACGGCAGACATAGTAAAAGCCGATACAGTATCCGTTCCTAATGACTCATTCTCCAAAAAAGTAAGAGAGCTCAGAAGTGAGCAAAAGGGGCTCACACTCGAAACTATTTTACGATTAAAAATCGCAGAGGAACAACAAAAAGACACTGCTCACTCCAAAGAATTCTATCAAAAATTGGTCGATGAGATCACAACGGGAAGGACCAGCAAATTGCTTGAAAATAGTGTCATCAATATTTACAGAAGGACTTTTACTGAAAAGGAACTTGATGAATTGATAAGTTTTTATAAAACTTCTGCAGGGCAGAAAATGAACACGGAATATTTATTGCTGCTCGTGCAATCGGTGAAAGATGCTGAGCAACTTCTAAAGTTGGCGGCAAAGAATTTACAATAAGAGTGAAGTAAGGTTATTTCTCGCATTTCTGTGGAATGTAGTTAAAGAAATCAAACTTAGCGGGAATAGCCGAGGCGCTATCAACAAACCCCCTAAGTGCGAATAGTCCGACAAATCGTGGTTTCATGTCGATATCCCGGCTGATTATTTCTTTGAACGCGGAATTGGCTAACGGTCCGTTTGCATAAAGCAACCTGAATTTTTTCCCATTTTTTTCAATACGCAAAGCCAAATGCTGCAGGTTTTGCTTCACCAGGTCTTCATTCGTCGAATCGAGTTTGTAGATCAATTGGTGTGCTATTTCTTCAGGTTTGTCAAAATCTTTTCCATTCGAAACAACTCCTTGTATGACTAACTCCCTCGATTTTGGGAAGCCGCCATAAAAATCGTTGTACAATAAAGACATCCTGAGACCCTTCCCGGTGAAATTCGTATCCTCCAATAGCAGGATACCTGCTTGCTGCCAATTTTCTTTCGGAACGAAGTCCATCAAATGAACTTCAGTAGTAAAGCACTCGGAGGATATTTTTCTTAGCAAGAGGTTCTTTATTTCAGGCTTGTTTAAGGAGTCAGGCCAGTTGTCTCCTTTTAACGTAAACAGGCTGACAGAGCCCGGTCGTTCATTTCTTTTTTCCCAAGATGATTCGTCCTTTGACTGAACAAACCATCCCCGCCGGGCCAAAGAATCTTCAGTTAAAGAATAAAAGTTATCGATGACGGATTCCTGGTTTTTGTTGTGCTTGAGGAACCAAAGAGTGAGCAAAGCGAGAATTGCGCCGATTGAAGAAAGGGTAATCCACCACAATGATGCCTTTGTGGTGCCTGTCTTTTTTTGGGATCTAACAGCCTGGTCCTTGAATTGAAACCAGTAGGGATAATGACTCTCCTTGTTTTTGCGCTGAACCTCGTCTGTATAGGGTGCATTCAATATATACCGGGCGAATGTGTCTAATGTGGCCATCGACGGGTTTTCGTTTTTAACCTGAGGATTCAGAATATAGAGTGAGTAATTCTTTATGCTTTTCGCTCCGATAACTAGACCAGTTTGATCAAAAATCTTATTGGAAAAAAGCTTGCTCTCTGTTTCCGAAAGAGGATCAACTATTGAATGACCAAAGCATTTCTCGTGAGCTTCTTTGAATAAACGAATAAAAGCGGAGGCATCGACGTCATTCATGGCACTGTTGTTCGGTTATTTTGGATCAAATCTACAATTCCAGCAGATTTCCACGCCACTGCCGCCTCGTTAAAAACAGCACAAAGAAATTTGTTTGCGAATTTTAATTTTTTCGATGCGACTTATCATTGTCATTTTACTGGGAATTCCACCGCACATTTTTTCCCAGCAGTTACAATTGCACTACGACCTGAGGCACACACTTGACCCCAAGCACAATCCAAAAAATTTCCCAATGATTGTTTTCGAATACTTTAAATCCCAGGACTCGGGAACGTCTCTTATAAAACCCGGCTCTTTTCTTTTAAAGGCGCAAGCCGACCTTATCGGGGCGAAGAACAATATTGGCAAGTACTACATGGAAGTTTCGCAGTCCTTCCGTTGCTGGAAACCGAAAATATTTGTTCAGCTGCAATACAGCGGAGGCTTGGGTATTGCGGAACCTGGCTCTTATGGGTTTTATATCAGCAATGCGTTTTCATTAGGACTTAGTCATCCCTTTCAATGGCAAGATGCATGGTTCAATGTACATGCCTGTTATACCTATCATAATTTTAAAAAGCCGAGTCATGATTTGCTTACTTCTTTCTATTGGTGGAAAGGGGTTATGAACTATAAATTACAATTTGCCGGGGATGTGGAGTTGTGGACAGTCAACAGAAACCAGGGGGATAGCTATACGGCGGGAACAAATGGGAAGAAAATTTCTTTTTACGGCGAACCCCAGATTTGGTACAAGATCAAGGGTGGTTTTTCATTTGGCTCAAGGGTCAACTTGTATTATCATGTTTTGACCAACGATAATTCCTTCCAGGTTTATCCGACGATTGGGTTAAGATATCAATTCAAAAGTTAGAGAGTTCGTCATCTTTGACAAAGTTTCTGTTCGTAAACAAGGTTCCGATGATTGGAACTTTGCCAGAGATGTATTTAGCCCTTGCCATTTAGCGGGGGTGAATTATCCTTCCACCTCCACAAATACATACATGCATAGGTACGATAAGGACTCCATTGTTGAGATATTTTTGAAATCTTATCGAGCATGATCTTTTTCTTTCGGTGTCTTAAATCGTACAGGCGGATCATAGCCTGCTGTAATCCCAGGTCATCCACGGCAAAAACATCTTCCCGGCTAAGCGCAAACATGAGCAACATTTCAGTCGTCCATCGCCCCACGCCTTTTATTTGCGTAAGATATTCGATCACCTCTTCGTTGTCCATTTTTGAAAGTACTTTGGGATCCATTCCCTTCTCGATTTGAAAACGCGCCACATTCTGCACGTAGTTTACTTTGGCATTACTCAAGCCAATACTCCTTAATTTTTCAAAGGGTGTATTTACAATTTGATCGGGGCTTGGTTCGCCGCCATACAGGTCAAGAAATCGTTTTCTGATGACGCTTGCCACCTTGGTGGATAGTTGCTGACTCATGATAGAGTAGCAGAGGTATAAGTACAGATTCTTTTGTTTCTTGAGTGTAAACGTTCCGTGCTGCTCAATGAGCATCTTCAGTTTTTCATCCTTGCTGAGGTGAGCGATATATTGCATGAGACTCAAAATTCGAAATTCGAAATTGAATAATCAAAAAGAAAAAACTTGCTGAAATTTGATGAGTGGAAAGAGAAATTATTTATACAGGTGATGGTTCACATTCCATGAAAATTCGTGAGATGGGAGTGACTTATCATTCCATTCATGGAGCTATCCAGGAATCCAGGCATGTTTTTATTGAGGCGGGGTTTTACGCGTCAGACCGCTTGGAGCGGTCAGACGCGGTTCGGATCTTCGAAATGGGCTTCGGCACAGGACTAAACGCTCTGCTTACACTGATCGAATCGGAAAAGCAAAAGCAAAATATTTATTACGAAACTATCGAACTCGATCCTTTAAAGCCCGAAGAAGCGAAAACGTTAAATTATTGCAACGTACTTCAACGGCAAGATCTTCAAAAAATTTTTGAACGGTTTCATGAATGTGCGTGGGAAGAGCAAATCGCAATCCGCCCAAATTTTTCATTTTTAAAAAGAGGGGACAACCTCTTGAACTTTGAAACCTCCGAAACTTTTGATCTTATTTACTTCGATGCCTTTGATCCCAATGTTCAACCGGAATTGTGGACACAACGAATTTTTGAAAAGATGTTTTCAATCTTAAGGCCGGGAGGAATTCTTATAACTTATTCCAGCAAGGGTACTATTCGAAGAGCTATGCGGGCAGAGGGTTTTGTTGTCGAAAAAATTCCGGGGCCGCCAGGAAAAAGAGAGATTGTAAGGGCACTCAAAACTTAGAGGGCTGCAATCTTTGCATTAGAAGTTCTTTGCGGCTACGAGAGACGTCGACAGTCGCGCCGTCAGACATGACCAGGTAACCTCCCTCGCCTTTTATGTACCGGGTGACGGCATTTACATTTACAATATGGGAATTATGAACACGAAGAAATGCATAATCAGTGAGCATATCTGTAGTTGTTACTGGCGCAGCACCGGATGATTGAATCAACGTGAATGAATTCCAATCCCTGCATGGTTGGTAAGGCAATGCGTTGGACCTGCACCGCAGGCTGATTTATTTTTTGCAATAAGATCTGTAGCTGCTCGGGAATGACAGGATTGATCTTTTTTGAAACTTTTTCCACCGCCTTCTGCAACTCTTCACGGTCAACCGGTTTCAGCAAATAATCAAGAGCGCTGAACTTAAAAGCTGTGATGGCATATTGATCATAGCTGGTAGTAAAAATGATTTCAAAATTTATTTCCGGTATTTGTTCCAGCATTTGAAAGCCATTCATATGAGGCATTTCAATATCCAGGAAAATGAGCTGGGGATTCTGTTCATTTATCGCCTCAATCGCTTCTGCTCCGGAATAGCATGTTGCGATCACCTGCACTTGCGAACAACATTTTTCAAGAAGCATTTTTAATGCATCACAACTGTGGCGTTCATCGTCGACGATAATGGCTTTGATCATGCCGGTTCATTAACAGTTTGTGTGGTGGCTTGTTGTTTCAATTTTATGTTTAGAATGACCTTTGTTCCCGAAATATTTCCATCTTGATCCAATACGTCTTCTGTGCGAAAGAAGCTATCAGCAGACTTTTCATTGTTGAATAGAGCAAGTCTTTCAGTTGTAATTTTTAAGCCGAAGGACTTTTGTTTCACCCCCGATTTTGTTTTCATTTCGGCCGCTTTTTCTCTACCAATTCCATTGTCGGCAATCACGCATTGAAGCTGGTCATTGACAACGCTCATCGTTACATCCAGCTTGCCTTGTCCTTGTTTGTGCATCAATCCATGCCAGATCGCATTTTCGCAAAATGGCTGCAATAGCATTGGTGGAATATAAATGGTTTCGGATTCAATGGTGTTTTCATAAATGATGTTGTAATCAAAAGAATCACTGAAGCGGAGTCTTTCCATTTCGAGGTACAACCGCACCATTTCGATCTCGTCGCTCAGTGGAATCAACGAAAGTTGTGAGTTCGTGAGTACCGTTCGGATCAGTCGCGAAAATCGTGTGAGATAGTCGGAGGCAGTGTCGGTATCTTCTTTTAGAATGAACTTATTGATCGAGCTGAGGCAATTAAATATAAAATGGGGGTTCATTTGAGCCCTCAATGCCTGCATTTCCAATTCGGATCCTTTTTTTTGTAATTCTGCTCGTTCCTTTTTTCGTTTAAGTGAGAGGTTGCGGAAAATAACCAAGGCCAAAAGAAAAAGCAAGATAAATCCACCGACTAAACTATTTCTCACGAGTGCTTGTTGTTTCAGTTTTTGATCTTTTAATTGGTTTTCTTTGTTGAGTAAGTTGATCTGGCTGGTTTTCTTTTCTTCATCCGCCTCATTCTTATAGTTGTTCAATCTCCACAAAAATTGACGATTGACGATAGAATCTTTCATTTCATAAAATCTTGTCTGATAATAATAGGCGCTGTCGTCTTTGCGCAAACAATGGAATATCTTAGCCAACAACTCGTAGTTATCAATCATTCTTACTTTTCTGTGGCCAGCCTTTAACATGGGCAGACCTTCTCTAGCAAATTTTAAAGCTGATGTATAGTCTTTCTTCCCAAAACACGCGGATGCCGAAATCGTGAAAAGCACTCCTCGGCTGTCCGGGTCAGCTGGATAGTTCTTTATTTCAATCAGAGAATTTATAAGGGATAGAGCTTTGTCATAATCGCCTAAATCAATATATAAGCGGCTAAGATTTTTTCGCCCTAAGAGTGAAGGATCGGCATCGGTGTTGAAAGGGTTTAGATAATAGGAGGCAGAGTCATATTTGCCCAACAATCTGTATATATCGCCAATCGTAGCAGACCATACGTCTTTGAATAAAGGACCTTCGTTTACATAGGGTCTTGCTTGTTGGATCACGCTTAAGGCTGTTTGATACTCGCCAGCAGTTTCGTAAAATAGTGACATCCAAAACAGTGACTGCCCCAGCGAAAACTGGAATTGATTTTTTCGAT